>DATKFA010000284.1:0-2227 GCA_035511715.1 Candidatus Acidiferrum sp.
AACGATGCTTTCGAACGTCATGCCGGGGGATATCTCTGCGGCGTCGCCAGGATACAGGAGCGTTCGATACTTGTTGTTGCACACTACTAGGCGATCTTCGCCATCGTAAAGCGACAAGGCCTCGGAGATGCTCTCGATCGCGACCGCCAACCGCCGGCGGCCTTCGCGAATTTCCCTCTGGTTCGACCTCTGGACCTCGATCGCCGTATCCCGGAAGACGCCGAGCGCCTCGGCCATTCGGCCGATCTCGTCGCTGCGGTCTCGACCCGGCACGTCGATCGAAGTGTCGCCCGCGGCGAGGCCGCTCATCGCCACGGTAATGTTCTCAATGGGTCTTACGACTCGGGGCACCACATACAGCACCGCGATCAGGACCGCCCCCACGACGCTCAGAGCAGTGATGAAGAGAAGCAGGAGTCGGCCATTGCGGATGGCCTGGGCGGTGCGAACAGCCGCTGCATCGCTGTTGTTCTGGGCGGTCAGAACGAGTTCCGCCACCTCCTTGCCGAGATGCAGGACGAGCGAGTTGTTGGCCTGCAAGGACGCCTGAGCAACCGCGATCTGGTGCAGCTCCTCGCGTCGCAAATCGAAGATATTTCCTGCGGACGTGCCGAACGCGATCAGCTTCCCCGTGAGGCCCTTGAGCCCACCGTCGTCGACCGCGGCGGGAAGCTGCGCGAGCAATTTCTCCGCGCGGCTCGCGGCAGCAACGAAGCGCTCCTGGAGAGGCTTCAGTGAACTGGGGTGGGGGACGCCGGCGGCTTCGTTCAGCAGGCCCGCCGCCAGGTTGCCCTCGCCGCGCAGCGTCAGCAGCACCTGCAAGGTGCTCACACCGCCCTCGACCAGCCCGGTGATCGCCTCTGAGCTTTTGGCCGTCATGTCCTCGCTGGTGGTCACGAGGTTGAAGCCGGCGTCATCCACCATTGGCGCGAGGGTGTCGAGCAGGGTGCGGTGCGCCACCTGCACCGCCGCCGCCATCCCCTCACGCTTGACCTGGAGTGAGTGCCGCGTCTCGGCGGTGGCGTGGAGCTCCTGCGACCGGACCTCGAAAACATTGTCCGCACCGCGGCCGAACGCAATCAGAGCCTCGCTCGCCTCATGCGGCCGCTCGTTCTCGGCCGACTGAGGCAATGCCTCGAGATTCTTCTCAATCGCTGCCGCCGCCGCGGAGAACCGCTCGCGGATAGGCTGCATCAAGGCCGGATCGTCGACGTGCGCCGCTTCGCCCAGCAGACCCGCCGCGAGATTGCCATCGGAGCGCAGCGTCAGCAGCGCCTGCAAGGTGCTCACGCCGCCCTCGACCAGGCCTGTGATTGCCTCCTTGCTCTTGGCCGTCACGTCCTCGCTGGTGGTCACGAGGTTGAAGCCGGCGTCGTCCACCAAAGGCGCCAGAACGTCTTGGAACTTGGTCTGCACGACGGCAAGCTCGGCGACCGTAGTCTCCCTTTGTGCGCTCAATCGCAGGCGCTGCGCGACGGCGCCGTCCAGCGCTTTGAGCTCGGTTGCGATGTTGCCTTCGATCTCCGTTAAATTGGCGACCCTTGCCTTGGCCACGCCCGTGACCTTCAGCCCCTCGGTCACGGCGGAGATCTCATTCAGCCTCCGAACGAGCGTCTCCTGTTCCTGAGCCCGCTCCTCTTCGCTGCGGCTCGCGATCAGGGCCGGGGCCGTTGCCGTGATCTCAGCGCTCTTTTCGGCGAGGTGGAGCGATGCCGCCATGTCGACGACGCTGTCCGTGGTGATCCGCGTCACCGACCTGTCGATGTCGGTGAAGGCGTACCAGGCGACCGCGCTGGCGCCGCCCGTCAACATGGCCATGCCGGCGAACGCCAGGAACAGTTTGGCCTTGATGCCAAGGGCCGCCTTGCCGTCCTGCTTGCGACCCGCGTCGGCTAACTTTGAAGCGTGTGCTTCGCCGTTGGCCGTGCCAGGAGACTCTTGATTCGCTGCATTCATGATGGCATGCCATCGACCCCGCGTTGCTCGGCGAAGAGGCGAAGCCCTGCCCGCCTGTCGGGCCGCGTCAACGCTCCAGGTGGTCAATCGGCTTGAACTTGCCGTCCGCCTGGATCGCGGTGAAAAAAACCTGTTCCATACCCTGGTTGTTGTCCGGCCCATAGGACAGCGTGATGCCGCCCAGATCGAACGTACCGACCTCCTTGATGGTCGAAAGCAGCCCCGCCCGCGTAACAGGACCTTTCATTTTTCCCAAGGCGTCGACGACCAA
>DATKFA010000285.1:0-11692 GCA_035511715.1 Candidatus Acidiferrum sp.
TACGCGCCCATCGTCGCGATCGTGAGCTGGATAACCGTCGCCGGGATCGTGATCAGGATGCTGTAGGCGATCGAGGGCACGACGCCCTCGATGGCGAGCACCTGCTGGTAGCTGGCCAAGGTGAAGCCGTGCGGCGGAAACAGCGTCGTCCACCAACCCGCCGCCTGCATGTCGGGCAGAGCTCTGAACGAGTTGATGATCATTCCGAATGTCGGGATGACCCAGACGGCGCAAAAGATGATGATCACAACATGCAGCGGGAGCCGCTGCAGGCGGTAGCCGAGGTTGTCGAGGATCGATACCGCGCCGGCGACGCCCTCCGCCCGGCGAGTTGTTACCTGTTCCGCGCTCATCGCTGCTCCTCCTGTTGCTGGAAGCGACGTATGTTGACGACAAGCAGCGGCACGATCGCGAGGAACAGGACCACGCCGACGGCGGCCGCCCGGCTGTTGTGATTGTGCTGGAGCTGAAAGAACATCTGGGTGGCGATCACGTCGGTCTGGTAGGCGCCGTTCGTCATCACGTAGACGATGTCGAAGGTCTTGAGCGCATTGATGATCATCGTCGTGCCGACGACGGTGATGGTCGGCCACAACAGAGGCGTCACGACCAGGCGCACGATCTGAAACTCGTTCGCGCCATCGATGCGCGCCGCCTCGAGGACTTCAGAGCTGATGGCCTTGAGGCTGGCCGAGAGGATGACCATGCAGAAGCCTGTGGCGGTCCAGATGCCGACGAAGATCAGCGCGGCGTTGTTGGTCGTGGAGTTGACCAACCACGCCACGGGATCGTGATGCACGACGCTCAGCACCGCGTTCATGGTCCCGGTCTGTGTGCTGCCCGGCGGCTGGTAGTCGAACATGAACTTCCAGATGATCGACGCGGCCACGGCGCTGATCGGCACGGGTAGGAAGACGGCGATCTTCGCGAGCGTCTCGTAGCGGACGCGGTCGACGAGGATCGCGATCACCAGTCCGAAGAAGACGGCAAAGAACGTGTAGAAAACCAGCCAAAGGAGGCTGTTGCGCAGCGAGGTCAGGGTGTCGGGGAACGTGAAGAAGTAGTGGTAGTTCGCGAACACCCCCCAAGGGCCGGTGGCCCAGTCACTGTCCGCGGCGTTGCGGAAGCTGATGATCACCGTGCGGATGAGCGGGTAGATCATGAAGATGGTCGCGAAACCAACCGCCGGAAGGGCCCAGAAGTACGGTCGGATCCAACCCTGGATCGAGTCCGGCAGCCTCTCGATGACCTGCTCGCCCAGGATGATGTAACCGAGCAGCACCAAGGGAACGCCGACCACCGCGGCGACCGCGGTGATGATCTGGTCGGGTGTTATCCCCCCCACCGACGCCTACCTCCTACTCCCTATATCGACTACGAAAGGTGACCAGGGCGGACGTTTTCCGCCCTGGTCGATCGATCGACTCTGCGACTAGCTCGTTGTGTATGCCGCTGCCTGCACCTGGTCGAGGTGTGCCAGCTCTGAGTTCAGGCTGCCAGGGTTGTTCGTGACGTTGAGGAGTGACTGCCAGAACGCCTTCTGCATGTCCGAGGGCATGAAGTCGCCCGCGGTGATGAGCAGGTTCTTGGCGCTGCCGGCGACGTCGGCTGCGCGCTTGAAGACGGGGTCGGTGTAGTTGAGCGTCTTGATGGCGCCCAGCGTGCCGCCGTCGTTCGCCCAGATCTGCTGCGCGTCCTTGGTCGCCATGTACTGCATGAGCTTCCGGGCCGCGGGGGTGTCGTTGTACATGGAGAAGTTGTCGTAGAAGCCGTTGACGTTGCCGTCGTACTGCGACTGACCCATGCTCGGGTGAGCGAAGAAGTCGAAGTCAGTTCCAGCCTTCAGGTTGAGGCTGGGGAAGTCCTGCTGGAAGAAGGCCGTGATGAAGGTCGCCTGCTCGAGGAACAGACAGCCCGCAGGGCTCTTGAACATCGGGTCGCCGGCCTTGGCGAAGTTGGTCGACAGCGCCGTGTTGCTGCCGCCGTAGACGTTCGCCGCCGAGACTTCCTTGAGGAAGGTCTGGTAGCCGAGCTTGATCGCGTCCGAGCTGAACTTGGTCTTGCCCTGGATCCAGCTCGTGTAAACCTGGTCGCCGGACTGCCGCATGATGATGTTGTCGATCTGGTCGCTCGCCGGCCAACCGGACGCGGCGCCAGACTCGAACCCGGCGCAGAAGAGCTTCGAGGCTCCGTACTGCGACGGGCTGATGGCCAGAAGCTGGTCGAAGCTGGTCGGCGCCTGGCCGGTGAAGACTTTCTTGTTGTACCAGATCAGTCCTTTGACCTGGGTCTTGACCATCATCTCGTAGTGCTTGCCGCCGACGATGCCGATGTACAGGTCATCGGTTGCCCCACCGGGCGCCGTGGTCAGCGCGGGGTACGTGTTCGAGATGTACGCCGAGAACTGGTCGCCAAGGGCGGTCTCGACGGGCTTTATGGCGCCCTTCGACACCCAGTCCTTGACCTGGTTCGGGTCCGTCGGACCGGGGGCGATGTCGGGCAGGTCGGTGCCGGCCGCGATGCCGTTGGCGATCTGGTTGGTCGAGTCGCGGTTGGTAGTCAGGTGAACCTTTACGCCACTCGTCGCCTCGAACGGCTTGAGGACGTCCTGGAACGCCTTGAGCTCGGCGCCACCCCAGGCCGTCCAGACGGTTACATCGGTGGAGGATCCGCTGTTGGCGCCGTTGCCGCTGCCGCCTCCTCCGCCACAGGCCGCGAGCACAAACATTGCGCCGAGACCAAGCGCAACCACTCGCGAACGACGTCTCGCTAAGACCTCGGGCATGTACTGCTCTCCTCCCAATCCCCGGCCCTGGCCGGGGCCGCATTTGCCTCCTGTTGCCTTCTTCCCGGGAGAGACCGGGGCGAGAGTGCGCCGGCAACCAGGACTACTCCAACCACCAGCACGTAGACGAACGTTCGCCTAAGCGACTTCGGTTATCGTAGGCAGGCCCCGGCAGCTTGTCAATCGTCGCCTTCCGGGGGTCCTAGACTGCCCGTCGTGAACGACTCCCTCCGCTTTCCGGACGGTTTCCTGTTCGGCGCCTCGATCTCCGCCTACCAGACGGAGGGTGGCAACGTGAACAGCGACTGGTGGTGGTGGGAGCACATAGCCTCGACGCCCTGCCGGGAGCCGTCGGGCGACGCGGTGGACTTCTACCACCGCTACCGGCAGGACGTCGCGATGCTGGCCTCGTTCGGGCTCAACTCCTTTCGTTTCGGGGTCGAGTGGGCCCGGATCGAGCCCGCCGAGGGCGAGTTCTCGCGCGCCGCCCTGGCCCACTACCGGCGCATCCTCGACGCCTGCTCCGAGCACGGGGTGGCGCCGATGCTCACCTTCCACCACTTCACCAATCCCAGGTGGCTGCACGAGCTGGGCGGATTCGCGCATGAGCGTTTTCCGGAGCTGTTCGAGCGGTACTGCGACCGCGTTGCCGCCGCGCTGGGCGACCGGATCGCCTACGCCTGCACCATCAACGAGCCGCAGGGCCTCGGCTCGAGCGGGTGGCTGCTCGGCATCAATCCACCCGGCCACACCGACGACCGGGAAGGCGCGCAGCGAGCGATCGACAACCTGCTCGAGGCGCACCGCCGCGGCGCGGCGGCGATTCGCTCCCGCGCCGGCATCCCCGCCGGCGTCACGCTGGCTCTCCCGGACATCCAGTACGAGGACGGCGCCGAGCCGGGCTCCAGCTCGCTCGAGCTGGAGTCGAAGGTCAACGACTGGTTCTTCGAGCTCGCGCGGCAGGACGACTTCATCGGCGTCCAGACCTACACGCGGTTCCGCTACGGGCCGGAGGGTGCGCGAAGCCCCGGCCACGACTGGAGCGACACCATGCGTGAGCTGGTCGAGACCGACGAGACGACGCAGATGGGCTACGAGTTCTACCCGAAGGCCCTCGGCGGCGCCATTCGACGCGCCCACCGGAGCTGCCCGGGGGTGCCGATCCTCGTCACCGAGAGCGGCATCGCCACCTCGAACGACGAGAAGAGGATCGCCTACATCGATGTCGCGCTGCGCGAGACGCTGGCCTGCCTCGCGGAGGGCATCGACGTTCGCAGTTACATGTACTGGTCGCTGCTCGACAACTTCGAGTGGGCGCTCGGCTATGGGCCCACGTTCGGGCTGGTCGCGGTCGACCGGGAGACATTCACCCGTCATCCCCGACCGAGCGCGTCCTGGCTTGGCGCCGTGGCGAAAGCGCGAGCTTTGCGCGATGATCGCGTAGCAGGTGGGGTTGAATAGGGACGTCTGGCGTGGGTCGCGCGAATTCGGGACGTTTGGCGCCAAACGGCCGCATCGACACCCGGATTCGGGCCCTTTGACGCCAAACGGACGGCGGGCGTGATCCGCCCGCCCGTCGAGAGCAACTCCGGCCTCGCCGCGGTGCTCCGCGGCATCGTGGCCGACTTCCAGCACGCCTCGGGCGCCGAGATCGTCTCCGTCTTCCTCTATGAGGAGTCGACCAACGCCTACTACGCCCCGTTCGCGACCGGCCAGCCCCAGGAGAGCCTGCTCGACTCGTTGACCGACATGCACGAGCAGCTCAGTCGCTACCTGACCGACGAGCAGCAGGGCAAGGTGCCCGACGAGCTCGCTGTTCACCACTACGGCTCGACGGTCTGGCTGACCGCGACGCGTCAGCGCCTCGTGGCCCGCAACGCGCCGGCCGAGATCGACTCGACGTTCATCCGCCGTTATCAGATCCAGTCGACGATCGGTCTCCCGCTGATCGCCGGCGACCGGCTGCTCGGCCTCGTCTACCTCAATTACCGCAACCGGGAGAAGGCGCCGGACGACAACCGGCTCCGAGAATTGGAGCGCAAGGCCGCGACCGCCGCGAGCCTGGTGCAGAACGCGCTCGAGGTGGCGGAGCGGTCCGCGCTCGACGGGCTAAGCCGTCTGACCTCCCTCCTCACCACTCCGGTCGGCGACGCGCGGACCGACGCCAAGGAGCTGCGCAGGCTCCTCTCGATCGCTCTCGCCGACCTGCTGATGGCGAGCAACCTCGACGGCGCCGCGATCTATCAGTTCGGCCACCAGCGCTCGCACCTGGAGCTCGTCACTGCGCACCTGCGCGTGGCGGCCCCGATGCGGGTCGACCGGGCGGATGCATCGGCCGGCTGGGAGGCGGCCATCGACAAGACGGTCGGCGCCGCCACCGAGGAGGCCGACCTATACCCCGTCGCCACCTACGGGCTGGGCAAGCCCGACGATCCGCACGGATACCTCGTCGTCCTCAGCCGCGATCGCCTCGCCACCGTGCGGCGCGCGCCCTCGACGGACGAGATGCTGAAGGCGGGCGCGCAGCTGATCGGCGGCGCCCTTGCATCGCAGCGGCTCATCGCCGACCTCGAGAACTCCAACCGGCTGCTCAGCGCTCTGGGGAACATGACGACGGCCATGCTGCGACCCGGGGCCACGCGCCACGACGTGATCGATGCCGTGGTCGGGCACCTCACCGATTCCGACGTGCCGGAGTTCGACTTCAACTTCGCCACCGTCTACCTGCTGGACGAGCGCGAGGACGGCGCGACCGTCGTCAAGATGGCCGCGGGAGCGGTAACCGCGGAGCAGAAGTCGTCGCGATGGGCGACGACCGAAGAGGACCGCGCCCTGGCTCCGGAGGACGTGCTCGTGTACGTCGCGCGCACCTGGCAGCCGGTGATCGTCGGCGCGTATCCGTCGAGCGAGCATTCCGACGTCATCAGCGGCGGCATCCCGGTCGCGTCCGTGTGGAGGGAGGTCCCGATCGTCTACAGCAACGGAATGGTTCTCGGGACCGTCTTTGCGTGTCTGATCGGCGCGACCGACAGAGGCCAGGGCGACGAGGCGCCGTTCACGCTCGCGGGCGAGGTGTTCGACCGCGGCGGCCACAAAGACCTGATCCGCATTTTCGTGCCGTTCGGAAGCGACCAGACGAAGCGCGCCAGCGGGCTGCTCGAGGTCGGCTATCAGCGCACCGACCAGCGCCGGCCAGACTGGGGCCAGGTCGAGGCGCTGCGCGCAGCGGCAGGCCAGCTGGCGGTGGCCGTCGAGACCGCGCGCCTGTACGAGGAGGCCCAGCGCCACGCCGGCCAGCTCGAGCTGGTCGCTGACGTGAGCAAGGCGATCGCGAGCTCGATCGACCTCGACCAGACGTTGACGCTGGTGGCGCAGAACCTTGCACGGCTGGTCGACGCGTCGCTCTGCCAGATCGCGCTCTATGAAGAGGATCGCGAGGGCTGGTACGGCGCGGCCGCCTCCGACCTGGAGGACCTGTGGCGCCGCCAGCACGGGGAGCGCACCGAGGGCTCTTTCCTCTTTGACGTCATGGACCGGGGCGAACCGATCACCATCGACGACGTCGCGGGCAGTCCGCAGGTCGACCCCACCTACGCGCGCACTTTTGGCGTGCGCTCGCTGCTGGCGATGCCGCTCGTCGCCGACGAGCAGGCGATCGGCGCGGCGGTGCTCGTCCAGCGCGATCGCAACCGCAGGTTCAGGCCAGACGAGGTGGCGCGCGCGCAGGCGCTCTCGGTGCAGGCGGCCGTCGCGATCAAGAACGCGCGGCTCCATGCGCGGGCCGAGGAAGAGCATCACCTGCAGAAGGATTTCGTGCTGATCGGCTTCGGCCAGTGGGGGCAGAAGGCGTACCAGCACCTGCTGACGCTGAAGCAGTTCTTCAATTTCCGCACCCACGTCGTCGAGCAGGACAACCCTGGCGCCCGCGACCGCCTCGGCGTCATGGAAGAGGAGGTGCGCACGCACGGGGATTCCTTCTACTGGGACAGCCACGGCTCTCCGGCTCACGACCAGCTGGCGCGCGAGCTGGAGTCCAGCTCCTACGTCATAACCTACATCGCCACGCCGGCGGCGACGCACCTGCCGACGCTGCAGCACTACTACGACCTGAGCGACGTGGTCCTCATCGAAAAGCCGCTGGGCGCGCCGCCCGACGAGTACCGCAAGTTCCTCGACACGGCGCCCGGCGGGGTCGAGATCGTGGCCGCCGACCACTACTACTTCAAGCTCGAGGTCCGGCTGCTTGGTCTTCTGCTCACGGAGGAGCGGACGCTTCGCGACTTCCTCGACAACGTCGAGGAGATCCGGATCGAGATCCTCGAGGAGCAGCCGCTCACCGGCGCGGCGGCCGACATCGGCGTCATCGCGGACCTCATCCCCCACGCCTTCGCGATCATCTCGTTGCTGACCCCGATCGACCGCATCAAGCTCGACGAGCAATCGCCGCTCCTGATCGGCCGCCATGAGGGCTTCACCGGCCAGCGTGAGAGCTACGCGCGCATGAACGCGACATTCCAGCACCAGGGCCGCTCGGTGCGGCTCGTGATCGACGTCGGCAAGGGCGCCGACAACGCGAAGTGGATCAAGCTCAGCGGAGCGAAGCGCGCGACCGGGCGCAGCCCGAGCTACAAATTCGACTTTGGCAAGGGCGAGGCAATCGACGGCACGCAGGCCACGGTGCGAGCGGCGGTGCGGCGCATCCGGGAGCCGGGCGTGCCGGACAACGCGCACCTCAACATGCTCCGGCACGTGATCGAGAGGCGACATCCGGCCGTCGGCATCCTGTCGATCCGCGAAGCCATCCGCGCCAACCAGCGTGTCCGGGACCTCGAGGCGATGGCGGTCGAGCTCCTGGCGCGCAACGAGAGGACGCCGTACCCGCTCGGCTCCCGGCCGGTCTTCGAAAGCTCACCAAAAACTTCGGCTTTAACCGGCGCGAACTAGGGTCCGTTAACGCAGACTAACCGGCCGACTTGATCTCGGCCGGGCAGCTGATCTCCGAGCGCGTGATGCTCAAGCGCGACCGCTTTTTCGCCGTGTCCGCCCGCGACGGATCGATGCGGACCGGCGAGTTCCTGGGCGACGGGCTCTGGGATGGCGACACCCGCATCCTGTCCGCGCTGCGGCTCGTGATCGACGGCGTCGAACCCTCCGCCAACGGGCTTCGGGCGGACGACGCGATGGCGACATTCGACTCCGAGTCTGGCCCGCTGCAGATCACGCGAACGCGATTCGTGGAGCGCGGGCTGCATGAGCGGATCACGGTCACCAATCCCTCGGCGGCCACGGTCGGCGCGGTGCTCGAGGTCCAGGTCGAGGCAGATTTCGCGGCCATGCTCGCCATCCGGGGTGGGGTGCCGGAGCTCGCCGATCCAACCCCTGCGCTCGCCACCAAAACAGTGGATGGAGCGAGGTTTGAGTCTCCGGCGGGACGGGTGCGCGTGATCGCATTCCCGGAGGGGCTGACGCACCAGCTTTGCCTGCGCCCCGGCGACGAATTCTCGCTGCGCCTCGACGTCGTCCCGGACGACCACGAGCCTGTCATCGACTTCGTCGCGGGACTCGAGGAAGCGCACGAGCTCTATGCGGGATGGGCGGCGGAGTGCATGTCGGTGCACACCGACAACCCGGCCCTGAATGCGCTGCTGGGGCAGGCGACCGCAGACATCCGGATGCTGATGAACAGTTACGACACCGGCCTCTACCCCACCAGCGGGCTGCCGTGGTACGCGGTGCCTTTCGGGCGAGACACGCTGATCAGCTCGATCCTCCTCCTCCACTTCAACCCGGAGATCGCGCGCGGTGTCCTGCGCTACCAGGCCGCGCACCAGGGGAAGGTCGTCGACGAAAACAGCCAGGAGGAGCCGGGCAAGATCCTTCACGAGGTCCGCACCGGCGAGGTCGTCGACCGCGGTCTGTGGCCGCACATCCTCTACACCACCGTCGATGCGACCGCGCTGTTCCTGTGCGCCCTGACCGAGACCGAGTGCTGGACGCACGACCACCGGTTGGCGGACGAGCTGTGGCCGGCCGCCGAGGCGGCGCTGGGATGGTGCAAGCGCTTCGGGGACGTCGATGGCGACGGATACGTCGAGGATCGCGGCGTTCGGTACCGCAACGCGGGATGGAAGGACTCGGCCGATTCCCTGACCAACGTCGATGGCTCGGACGTGCGGCGACCCGCGGCCCTCTGCGAGGTCCAGGCGTACCTGCATCGCGGCCTCGTCGGGATGTCGCGACGCCGGCCCGTGCTCAAGGAGCAGGCCGCCGGCCTGAAGTGGCGTTTCAACCGCGACTTCTGGATGCCCAAGGAGAAGTTCTTCGCCCAGGCGCTCGACGGCTCGAAGCGGCAGGTCAGGGCTGTCACCTCCAATCCGGGGCACTGCCTCTGGATGCGGATCATCGACCGGCCCAAAGCGGTGCACGTCGCGCAGCGGTTGATGTCGCCCGACCTCTTCTCCGGGTGGGGCATCCGCACGCTCTCCGACCGGGCGGTGAACTACGACCCGTGCAGCTACCACAACGGATCGGTGTGGCCGTTCGACACCGCTCTCGCCGTCGCGGGCTTGCGGCAGTACGGGTTCGTCGAGGAGTCGGAGCGACTTGCGCGCGCGCTCATCGAAGCGTCCATCGATTTTCCGATGCACCGGCCGCCGGAGCTCTTCTGCGGCGACGTCCGCCAGCCGGGCGCTCCGCCGAAGGAGTACTGGAACACGTGCACCCCGCAGCTGTGGTCGGCCGCGGCGATGTTCACGTGCGTGACATCCATCCTCGGACTGGATGCGGATCCGCGCCGCAAGTCGCTGCGCATCGCCCCGACCAGGACCGCCCTGTGGAATCGGATCGAGGTGACCGGCCTCCACTTCGCGGGTCAGCGCGTCGATTTCATCGTCGAGGGAACAGAGGTCAAGGCGGGCCGGCTCCCGACGGGCGTCCGCATCATCTGATCGGTTCGTCGCGATTGGCCATACCCTGCAAATTACCCAGAGCCCCGACTCAACCTGTCCCTTGACTTTTCCGACCGGCCGCCCTCACATTACTTCGAGCCTTGGGGTAGCCCGTGGACACGGGCGCTGTTGGCAGGCGCACTCGTCCGCTGGAGAAGTTTGGGGTTAGGGTGGTGCAGGAGCCGAGCAATCGTCTTCCGTCGAGTCCTTCCTGTCTCCGCGGCATCACACGTGTTGCCGTCAGGTCGGATTGAGAGAGGGAGGCAAGAAGTTGCACAGACGCGTTTTGCTTGTCTTCGGGCTGGCAGCGATCGTTGTGGGGACGGTCGCATCGCTGCCCGCGGCGGCTTCAAGCGGTCCCAGCCTCAGCCAGGGACAGACGCTGGGCCAGCTCCATTTCGCCGGCAACTCGACACCGGATGGCTCCCCTGCCAGCGTCGGTGGCGCCACGGCGAACGACCCCGCCTTCACCGACGACCCGGCGCAGCTGCGCGCCGCCGCCAACCTGGGCTCGGCTTCTACCTCTGAGTTCCTTCGCAGCTCCGCCAGCTCAACTCCGACCTCCACCTCTTCCGAGCAAGGCGATTCAGCGGAAGGGGCTGCCAGGTCGATCAAGGGCCTCAACGTCGTCGACCTCGCCACCACACACGGCTTCAATGTCGAGCCGCCTGACCAGGGACTATGCGCGAACGGCCGGAACGTGATCGAGATGGTGAACCTCAACTTCAAGGTCTTCGACGCCAACTTCAACGCGCTCTCTGGACCGATCGTCCTCGAGAGGTTCTTCGGTGACCCGCTGGACGGGCCGCAGCCGAACGGAAGCGTCCTCATCCAGGGTGATCCGCGATGTGTCTGGGACGCCGGCACCGGCCGCTGGTTTCTGAGCCAGCTCGTGATCGACGTCGCGAAGGGCACGTCAGAGTTCCAGATTGCCGCGAGCACGAGCTCCAACCCTCTTGGCAGCTACAACATCTACACGCTGGACAACACCGACAGCAGCAACCCGGGCTGCCCGTGCCTTGGCGACCAGCCCACACTCGGCGTCAACGCCGACGCGTTGTTCGTCGACACCAACGAGTTCGGCATCTTCACCAACGAGTTCAACGGCGCGGTGGTCTACACCATCGACAAGCGCGCGCTCGCGGCCGGCGCCGCCACCGCGAACGTGGTAGCCGACTTCGTCGGCCTGACGGTTCCGACTCCCGAGTGGAGCAACACGACGAGCTGTCTGGGGCCAACGGAGGGTCTCTTCTGCTGGGCGACTCTGCGCCCGGCGTCGTCGCCGACGTCGGGTGACCACCGCTTCGGCGGTGTCGAGTACTTCCTGAGTGCCCTCGACTTCGCGAACACGAGCGACCAACGCGTCGCTGTCTGGGCCATGACCAACACGAGCAGCATCCGGAGTGCTTCGCCCAACCTGAAGCTCGTGCACTCAGTGATGGACAGCGAGCCGTACATCTTCCCGACCCATTTCGCGGCCCAGAAGAATGGCCCGATTCCCCTCGGCCAGTCAGGGCGCTACAGCTGCGACGTGCCCGCTCCGTGCTCGGCGATCGGTGGAACACCGACGCCGCAGGCTGAGGGCATGATCCAGACCAACGACGACCAGTTCGAGTCGGCGGTGTTCGCCGACGGCCTGGTCTGGGGCGGACTCAACACGAACATGCCCGGAAACACCTCGCAGACGGGCATCGCCTATTTTGCGATCGAACCCAGGCTCTCGTCGTCCGGGCTGGGCGGCTCCTCGATCGACCTCCAGGGATATCTGACGGCGAAAGGCAACAACGTCGAGTATCCGTCGATCGCCGTCACCGCGGGCGGCCAGGGCCTGATCAGCTTCACCCTCAGCGGCAAGGATTACTTTCCGACCAGTGCGTACGCGCTGATCGACAGGCAGGGAGCGGGCAAGGTCAGGGTCGCGGCCCTCGGCCAGTCTCCGCAGGACGGATTCACCGAGTAC
>DATKFA010000286.1:0-6311 GCA_035511715.1 Candidatus Acidiferrum sp.
TGTCAGGCTCGACGCCGTCCCGTACCTCTACGAGCGAGAAGGCACCAACGGTGAGAACCTGCCGGAGACGCACGAGTTCCTGAAGCTGCTGCGTCGCCACGTCGACGAGAACTACCGGAACAGGATGCTGCTGGCGGAGGCTAACCAGTGGCCGGAGGACGCCGTGGCGTACTTCGGCAACGGCGACGAGTGCCATATGGAGTTTCACTTCCCGCTCATGCCGCGCCTATTCATGTCCATCCGGATGGAGGACCGCTTCCCGATAGTCGACATCCTGGCCCAGACGCCGCCGATCCCAGAGGGCGCGCAGTGGGCGCTGTTCCTCCGGAACCACGACGAGCTGACGCTCGAGATGGTCACCGACGAGGAGCGCGACTACATGTATCGCGCCTACACGCAGGACCGGTTGGCGCGTCTCAATCTCGGCATCCGGCGCCGCCTCGCACCCCTGCTCGGAAACGACCGCCGCCGCATCGAGCTGATGAACGGCCTGCTGTTCTCGCTGCCCGGCACCCCGGTCCTCTATTACGGCGACGAGATCGGGATGGGCGACAACATCTTTCTCGGCGACCGCAACGGCGTGCGCACGCCGATGCAGTGGAGCGCCGACCGGAACGCCGGCTTCTCGCGCGCGAACCGGCAGCGCCTGTACCTGCCGGTGATCACCGACCCCGAGTACCACTACGAGACAGTCAACGTCGAGGCGCAGCAGGGCAACCCGCACTCGATGTATTCCTGGACCAAGCGTCTCATCGCGCTGCGCAAGCGGCACCGGGCATTCGGTCGCGGCACGCTCGAGCTGCTGCGGCCGGAGAACCGCAAAGTCCTCGCCTACATCCGCAAGTACGAGTCGGAGCAAATCCTCTGCGTCGCCAACCTCTCGCGCTTCCTGCAGGCCGTCGAACTCGACCTCAGCAAATGGAAGGGGCTCGTTCCGGTAGAGCTCTTCAGCAGCAACGAGATGCCCGTCATCGGCGACAACCCGTACTTCCTGACCATGGGCCCGCACGCCTTCTACTGGTTCACGCTCCAGCCCCGCGCCGCGGCAAGCATCCAGAGCGACGGCGCCGCGGCCGCGGCCGCGCTGCCCGAGGTCCGCACCTCCGGTGGCTGGGAGTCTGCGCTCGTCGGCGCCGCCAAAGAGCGATTCGAAAGCGTCCTCCTCGGCTACATCCCGCAGCGGCGCTGGTTCGCGGGCAAGGCCCGCCGAATCAAGTCGGCGACCATCAACGACATCGTCAGTGTCCCGGGCACCGAGGGCAACTCGTACCTCGCCTCGATCGTCGTCGCGTACGCGGACGGCGACCCGGACACTTACATGCTGCCGGTCGCTTACGCGAACGCCGCCGAGGCGCCGCACATCATCGAGCGCTGGCCGCACTCCGCGATCGCATGGGTGCGTGACCGCAGTGACGAAACCCGCGGCCTGCTCTACGACGCGCTCGGACCGCCCAACTTCGCCGAGGCGCTGCTCGGCGCCATCGCGCGGCGCCGGCGGGCGACCGGCGGCGCGGGCACGCTGATCGGCTCGACCACGCGCGCGTTCGCGCGGCTGCGTGGGCCCGAGACGGTGCGCCTCGAGGCGCAGCTTTCCATCGCCGAGCAGAGCAACAACTCCGTGATCTTCGGCGAGCGGCTGATGCTCAAGATCTTTCGGCGCCTGGAGGAGGGCGTCAACCCCGAGCTCGAGGTCGGGCGCTTCCTGACCGAGGAGACGAACTTCGCGCAGACCGCCCCCCTGGCCGGCAGCCTCGAGTACCGCCGCGGCAAGGGCGAGCCCGTGACCATCGCCATCCTCCAGGGATACGTGCCGAACCAGGGCGATGCGTGGCAGTACACGCTGACGACGCTCGCGCACTTCTTCGCGTCACCGGAGCTCACGCTCGCTGAACCGCCCGCACCGGCCAAGAGCATGATCGAGGCGAGCCGCATGGAGCCGAGCGAGCTCGCGGTCAGGACGATCGGCGGATACCTCGACTCGGCGAAGCTCCTGGGCCGGCGCACAGCGGAGCTGCACGCGGCGCTGTCGTCCGATGCGACCAACCCGGCATTTGCGCCCGAGCGCATCACGCCCGGCGACCAGCGGTCGATCTACCAATCCTTGAGCGGTCTGTCGCTGCGCGCGACCGACCTCCTACGGACCCAGATGAGCAAGCTGCCCGCCGATGTTCGGGACGACGGCCGCAAGGTGCTTGAGCTCGAATCGCGGATCGCGTACATGCTTCGCTCGTTCCTCGCGCGGCGGCTGACCACGACGCGCATCCGGATCCACGGCGACTATCACCTCGGCCAGGTGCTGTACACGGGGCACGACTTCGTGATCGTCGACTTCGAGGGAGAGCCGACGCGGACGCTTTACGAGCGCCGCCTGAAGCGCCTCGCGCTGCGTGATGTCGCCGGCATGCTCCGCTCCTTCTCCTACGCGAGCCAGGCGGCTCTGCGCTCTGGGGAGATCGCGGCGGACAGGCTGCCTGGTCTGCAGGCGTGGGCCCGGTTCTGGGTGGATTCGGTCTCGGCCGTGTTCCTCCAGACCTACCTGGCGAGCGCCGGCAAGGCGTCGTGGGTGCCGCAGCAGCAAGACGACCTCGAGCTGCAACTGACGACGATGCTGCTGGAGAAGGCTCTGTACGAGCTTCGCTACGAGCTCAACCTGCGGCCGGACTGGGTTCGCATCCCGCTCCGTGGGATCCTTGACCTGGTGACTCCACAGACATGAGCATCGTCGCGCGCTCACTGCTCAGCCCGTTCGACCTGCACCTCTTCAACGAGGGCACGCACTCGCACCTCTTCGAAAAGATGGGCGCGCACCCTTCGCACGACCCGGAAGGGACTTACTTCGCGGTCTGGGCTCCGAACGCAGACTCCGTAAGCGTCATCGGGGACTTCAACGGCTGGGACAAGAACGCGAACGGCCTGTACGCGCGCGAGACGTCGGGCATCTGGGAGGGCTTCATCCCGACCGTCGGGCACGGGGCGCTCTACAAGTACCACGTCCACTCGAAGGTCACGGGGAAAGGCGTCGACAAGGCGGATCCCTACGCCGCCTATTCGGAGGCGCCGCCACGGCAGGCGTCGATCGTCTGGGACCTCGGCTACGACTGGGGCGACGGCGACTGGATGAAGAACCGCGGCAGAGTCAACAGCACCGGCGCGCCGTGGGCGGTGTACGAGGTGCACCTCGGGTCATGGATGCGCGTGCCCGAAGAGGGCGACCGCTGGCTGTCGTATCGGGAGCTGGCGCCACGCCTCGCCGACTACGTCTCGCGGATGGGCTTCACCCACGTCGAGCTCATGCCGGTGATGGAGCACCCGCTTTACGAGTCGTGGGGCTACCAGGTCACCGGCTACTTCGCGCCGACCTCGCGTTACGGCACGCCGCAGGACTTCATGTTCCTGGTCGATTACCTGCACCAGAACGGGATCGGTGTGGTGCTGGACTGGGTGCCTTCGCACTTCCCGGCGGACGAGTTCGGGCTGCAGCTGTTCGACGGCACTCATCTCTATGAGCACGCTGATCCACGACTCGGAGTGCACCCCGACTGGGGCTCCTCGATCTTCAACTACGGCCGCAACGAGGTCCGCGGCTTCATGCTCTCCTCCGCGCTCTGCTGGCTGGATCGCTACCACGTCGACGGTCTGCGCGTCGACGCTGTGGCGTCGATGCTGTACCTCGACTACTCCCGCAAGGCCGGCGAGTGGATCCCGAACAAATTCGGGGGTCGCGAGAACCTCGAGGCTGTCGACTTTTTGCGCCGGTTCAACATCGAGGTCTACAAGGAGCAGCCTGACGTCCAGACGATCGCCGAGGAGTCGACGGCGTGGCCCCTGGTCTCGAAACCGACTTACGTCGGCGGCCTCGGCTTCGGCATGAAGTGGGACATGGGCTGGATGCATGACACGCTCTACTACTTCGAGCGCGAGCCGGTGCACCGCAAGTTCCATCACTCCAACCTCACGTTCCGCATGCTGTACGCGTTCGGCGAGAACTTCATGCTGCCGCTGTCGCACGACGAGGTCGTGCACGGCAAGGGCTCGCTGATCGGCAAGATGCCTGGCGACGACTGGCAGAAGTTCGCCAACCTGCGGCTGCTGTTCGCGTGGATGTACGCGCAACCTGGCAAGAAGCTCCTGTTCATGGGCGGCGAGTTCGGGCAGTGGAGGGAGTGGGACGTCGAGTCGTCGCTGGACTGGCACCTCCTCGACCGACCGATGCACAGCGGGCTCCGCTTGTGGGTCGGAGACCTGAACCGCGTGCTGCGCGAAGAGAAGGCGATGCACGAGCTGGATTTCGATCCCGCCGGGTTCTCGTGGATCGCCGTCGCGGACGCGGAAAACTCGGTCGTGTCCCTGATTCGGCGGGGACGTCTTCCGTCCGATTTGGTGGTCTGCGCTTTCAATTTCACGCCGGTGCCTCGGTACAACTACCAGATCGGGATCCCGCTCGCGGGGCGGTGGAACGAGATCCTGAACAGCGACGGGCCCGCGTATGGCGGGAGCGGTCAAGGGAATCTGGGCGGAGTGGAGGCGGTGCCGATCGCGATGCACGGGCATCAGCACTCGGTCACCTTGACGTTGCCACCGCTGGGGGCGGTGTTCTTCAAGCCAGCGCCTTCTGCACCTGACCAGTAATCACCTCTGGCCGATCCGTAGCGGTGAATCGCAGCAGGCGAAAGCCGGCTGTCACGAGGAGGTTCTGCCTGCGATCGTCTTCGACGAGACGGTCTCTGTGTTTCGCTCCGTCGTACTCGACGACCAGCCTTGCCTGCGGGTAATACAGGTCTGCTCTACCTAGGAATCGGCCATCTGAGTCTCGCAGCTCGGTCTGGACCTGCGGCGGGGGAAGGCCCGCCTGAAGAAGTGTCCAACGCAATCGGGTCTCCATCGGCGACTCGGCCGGTTCGGCCCGGTCGTGGAACCGACCGAGCCGCAGGCGCAAGGCTTGGTCTGCCAGCACAAGGATCTCCACCGGTGGCAGCCGCCGCCTGAGATCGCGAAAGGTACGCTCGATCGTGGTGGCGGGCAGGCCACGGACCGTCGTCAACTCAAACGTTCCATGCCGGATTACAAGGCCGGCCCGAGACCGCGCGCACGAACCGGGAGGCACGACGACTTCGATTGGGTGGCTTGGATCGACGTCAAGGCGATGAAGCCAAGCCGCGCTGAGTCCAGCGAATGCGGAGTCAGGAGGTAGAAGGTTGCGCCAGGCGGCAAGGAGGTGCCATGGCTCGACTTTTAGCTTGGTCCAGCAATAGAGTCCTCTTCCGAGTCGCCGCCAGCAGCTGCTTCTCAGGCTATCCGCGCCGAGACCCGCGGCACGAGCCTCATCCAGAGTGAACGGTCGTCGCATGAGGTCACGCGGGATGCGGGGGCGCGGCGCCACGCACTCAAGCGTGGCGCCGGGCGGTCGCCACAGGAACTCAGCCCGTTAAGGCCCGGCTGTGCGCAAAACCGGTGCATCGCCGACCTGCATAGGCCCGCTTTGCGCAAAACCGGGTTATGGGGTCAGGACGTAGGCCCTTACTGGGAACGACGCCCCTCCCACCCACGCGATCGGCACCGCGTGCAGCCGGCCCGCCGTCGCCGGCACGTCCGCCAGGTTCGTCATGTGCTCGCAGATTGGAATCCCCGCGCCCAGCAGCTTGGTGTGCGCCGGTCGAGAGGGGTCCGTCGTGTCGTCGATGTTCAAAGAGTCGATTCCGACGAACAGGGCACCCGACCGCACGAGCAGGTCGCACGCCTCGGCGGTGAGGAACGGGTTCGGCCCGAAGTACTCCGGCGTGCCCCAGTGCCGCGAGAAGTCAGTACGGATCAGCACGGCGCGGTAGCGCAGCTCGGCGCCGGCCAGGGCTTCCGGACCGATCGCTCGCTCCCCGTCGCTGCAATCAATGACCACCGTCTCCAGGTCAGCCAGGCGCTCCAGCGGCAGCCCGGCAAGGTCGGTCCCGCCCCGGAACCGGTGCACCGGCGAGTCCACGTACGTCCCCGTATTCCCACACAGGTGCAGCGAGGCGATGAAGAATTCGGCCCGGCCCTGGTAGCGCTCCAGCGACGCGTCGTAGTCGAACAGCACGGAGGCCGACGGCTCTGGCAGCCCGGGGTAGGTCTTCATCCCCGCCACGACCGGGTGGCTGACCTCGACAAACCGTCCCATGACTGCAAATTCTGAGACCAAGAATGAGAGCGTTTTGAGACTGCCTCTGAGACCCGAGTAGCAAGACGCTGCGGCCATCAATCCGAACAGGAGGCGGCCATGAGCGTTTGGAGCCGGGTGAGGATGCTGTTCAACGCCGAGGTGAGCGGCGCCCTCGACA
>DATKFA010000287.1:0-2645 GCA_035511715.1 Candidatus Acidiferrum sp.
GGCGACAATCAGGCCGAATCTGATCCGCACACCGTGGTCGGTGTACACCGCGACGATTTGTTCGAGCGTCTGGTTAGGTCCCGGCGGAGGGACGAAGCCGGCGATGACCCACATACCGACCAGCAGGACTACCAAACTGGCCACGCCACAGTACGCCATTAACCGCTGGTTTGCCGCGCTCGCGCGGCCAGCGGCATAAGAGTTGACGATATCGTTCTCGGTCACTGGGCCTACCCTCGTGTCGTGTAGGAAATTCGTTGTGCCGCAACGCAGCTTCAGCTGTCCTTCATGTAGCGTTCCGACGGCCAGTCGTTTACGGCGGTGTGGGCCGACTACCATTGGCGAGCTCGGCGCCGAAGCCGGAGATGAGCAGGTCCAGTCCGTGCCGAAACGAGGCATCGGAGATGTGGTTGGGGTAGTGCTCGATGCCCGCGTTCAACAGCGGGAACTCGTCGGCGGGCAGTTGGCGGATCCGGTCCTTGAGTGGCTCGCTGTCGAGTGTGGCGGCTTGGACGGAGGCGAACCCTTGCGCATAGCTGGCGATGATTCCCATTGCTTCGAGGGCGGCGGGGAGTTCGAAGCCCGCTTCGGTGAGCACACTGACCATCTGCTCGCGGACGCGGAACAGCGTGGGGTGCGGGGTTGCGTGCGCCCGCAGGATTCGGCCGACGTTGGGATGGCGCACGACGACGTCGTGAATCGTCAGCGCCTGTTCGCGGAGGCGGTCCTGCCACGGCGCGTCGCGGTGGTCGGCCCCGTCGAGTGATTCGAACAGGGATGCGGCGACCGCTTCGAGAAGTTCGTCCTTATTGGGGAAGTAGCCGTAAAGGCTCATCGTGCCCAAACCGAGATGCTGGGCAAGAGCCCGGATCGTCAGCTCGGTTCCGGGGTCTCGGTCGATGAGCTCGATCGCGGCGGCGACGATCTCGGCCTGGGTGTATCGGGGTTGGATGCCGCGTTTTCCCATCCGCGCATCCTAGGCGGCACGGACGCAGCGGCCGCCCGACGCGCGTTCACGCACCGTTCAGCCTCTCTTCCTCTCACGCCAGGCTGCGATCAGCTTGGCGTTCTGACGAGGAGTGCTGCCGTACGTAGCGATCTCGTCCGCCCCGGCATCGATGAAGCGCACCAGGTTGGTCACGCACTCATCGACCGTCCCGATCGCGCAGCTGTCGAAGATCCACTCCCGCGGCAGCAACGCGGCCGGGCCCAGCATCTCGTGCCGGTGGAAGGTCAGGTCCGCCGCGCGCGTGAGCCCCTGGAACTGCGGGTGGTTGCGCATCTCGTTGACCGGACCGAGATCCCAGCCGTTCGCAGTCGCGAGCGCGTCACCGTAATACGGGTACTGCAGATAGGTCACCAAGCGGCCGGCGCTGATCGACATCGCCTCGACCTCATCCATGTCCGGCGCGGTCACCACCGGCACCACGACCCTGATCTCGCTCGGGTCGCGATCGACGCGCTCGCACGCCACACGAATGCGCTCCTTCGCCGCGGCAACCATCACCGGCGTGACGATCGGTGGCAGGATCACTCCATCCAACCGTGACTCGGCGAGCAGCCGCGCGCCCGCCTCGTGCGCGAACCCGGCCAGCCAGATCTCCGGCGGGCGCCCTTCGTAGGTCTCCGCGAATTTCAGATGCTCGAACCGTCCCGCCGGCCCGTCGTAGTTGACGGCCTCTCCGGCCCACAGCCGCCGGTAGATGTCGATGTAGTCGGCCATCGCCTCAAACGTCGTGACCTTGATTCCCATCCCCTTGAACGCACCCTTCTCACCGCGCCCAAGCCCGAGGATGAATCGCTCACCGTGCACGGCGTGGAACGTCGCACCGAGCGCCGCCGTCGACCACGCGTGCCGCGTGCTCGGCACCACGATCCCTGTCCCGATCTCGAGCCGCGTCGTCAGCGCGCCAATCGCCGAGAGGATCACATCCGCCTGCTTGATGTCCCATCGCTCCGACAGCCACACGCGCCGGTACCCGAGCGCCTCGGCATCGACGCCGTCCTGGACGCCCTGGGCCGGCGTGCGGCCCTCCGTCTCGCGCTCATATCGCTCCGGGTTCGAGCTGACCGCTCCGGCGATGATGAACGCGCTCATGTCATCGGCCACGGGGGCCAGATCAGTGCTCGTCATGTAAAGACCGTACGGTGTACGGGCTTTAGCTGTCAAGCGGCTTGCACTCGGTCGAGGTAGGCGCCCATGGCTTGCCTTCCCTGCTGGACGACTCCTGCACGACATGGCCGGACTGGTTGTTCTCAACGCGATCTAGGACCTCGACGCTGCCAGTGTTGCCGTCGACGCGGACGAGGTCGCCTGTGCGTAGAACGCTGCTAGCGGTGCGGGTGTTGACCACACAGGGAACGCCGAGTTCACGCGCGACGACGGCGGCGTGGCTCAGCGGGCCGCCGATGTCGACGATCAGCGCGCTGGACAGGAACATGATCGACGCCCAGCTCGGATCGGTGGTCGAAGTGACGAGCACCTCGCCGGGCTCTACCTCGGCGCAGGAGGGGTCGACCACGACCCGCACTCGCCCTTCCACCACGCCGGCGCTGACCCCGAGGCCACTGATCGCCTCGACCGCCCCGGTCATGGATCCCCCCGCTCGGCGAGGGTCCGCTGCAATGACAGTCGGGTCGGGTCG
>DATKFA010000288.1:0-3564 GCA_035511715.1 Candidatus Acidiferrum sp.
GGGACGCGCGGCCATGCGCTCATGGCTGTATCGCATCGCGACCAACGTGTGCCTCGACACCCTCAAGGGCAAAGAGAGGCGTGCGCGGCCGATGGACTTCGGGCCCGCGTGCGAGCCGATCGAGGCCAACCTGCACATCCCTGACGAGATCACCTGGCTCGAGCCGATCCCGATGCGCCTCATCGCACCAGACCGCGACCCGGCCGATGTCGCCGTTGCCAACGAGTCGATCCGACTCGCTTTCGTGGCGGCGCTGCAGCACCTGCCGGCCCGCCAGCGCGCGGTGCTGATCCTGCGCGAGGTCCTGGACTGGCAGGCGTCCGAGGTCGCGGAATTGCTGGAGACGTCGGTGGCCTCGGTGAACAGCGCGCTACAGAGGGCGCGGGCCACCATGTCAAAGACCAACAGCGGGCAGGAGTCGCCGCAGCCGTTGACCGACGAAGACCGCAAGATGCTCGAGCGCTACGTCTCCGCGTTCGAACGCTACGACGTGACCGCGCTGACGGCATTGCTGCGCGAAGACGCCCGTCAGTCCATGCCGCCGTACGACATGTGGCTCGCCGGCCGGGACGACGTCCTCGCGTGGTGGTTCGGCCCGGGCATCGGCTGCAAGGGATCGCGTGTCGTCCCGACGGTCAGCGCCAACGGGATGCCGACCTACGGCCAGTACAAGATCGACCCGAACGGGGGCTTCTCGCCCTGGGCGCTACAGGTCCTGGACCTGTCAGGCGGGCGGATCCGCGACATCACCTTCTTTCTCGACACGGCGAAGCTGTTCCCGCTCTTCGGGCTGCCCCTGCACCTCGACTCCTAGGTACCCCGCCAGACCGGCCAGCTTGATCACGCGCCTCAGGTCGTCGCTCACGTTGGCGAGGCATAGCCGGTACCCGCCCAGCCTCATGCAGATCCGCAGCCTGGCGATGTGATCGACGGCCGCGACGCTTGAATCCAACTGCGCGCAGTTCAGGATGACAATTCGGGCCGACATCGATACTCAGACGGAATAGCGACCCCGAACTCATCGGTTGGCGACCGATGAGTCTGGAGACAGATCGTCGTCTGAATGAGCATGAAGAGCTCGCGCTGGCTATCCCTGGTCGTTCTCTGCACCGGTTTTCTCCTGATCGTCGTCGACATGACGATCGTCAACGTCGCCCTGCCGTCGATCCAGAGGGACCTGGAGTTCTCGCAGTCGGGCCTGGCGTGGGTGATCAACGCGTACCTGATCGCGTTCGGCGGCCTGCTCCTGCTCGCGGGCCGACTGGGCGACCTGGTGGGCCGCAAGCGGGTGTTCCTCGCGGGGCTCGCGGTCTTCACCGGGGCCTCGCTCCTGTGCGGACTCTCGTTCACGCAGCCGATGCTCATCGCCGCGCGGTTCGTGCAGGGCGTGGGCGGAGCGGCCAGCTCGGCCGTGATCCTGGCCATGATCGTGACCCTGTTCCCTGAGCCCCTCGAGCGCGCCAAGGCGTTCGGAGTCTTCGGTTTCATCGCTTCGGGTGGCGCCGCCGTCGGGCTGCTCGCGGGCGGCCTCATCACCGAGGCAGTGAGCTGGCACTGGATCTTCTTCGTCAACCTGCCCATCGGCGTGATCACCGCGGTGTTCGCGACGCGCATGCTCGAGTCGGACCGTGGGATCGGACTGGGCGAGGGAGCTGATGTCCTTGGCGCGGTGCTCGTGACCTCGGCCCTGATGCTCGCCGTCTACACCATCGTGCAAACCTCGGACTACGGCCTGGCTTCGAGCCGCACGGCCGCGCTGGGCGCCGCCGCGCTCGTGCTCCTCGGCGGGTTCATCGTCCGCCAGCTGCGCGCCCGCAACCCCATCCTGCCGCTGCGCGTGTTCAGGTCGCGCAAGGTCGCGGGGGCGAACGTCGTGCAGGCGCTGATGAACACAGCCTTCATCGGGTTCTTCTTCCTTGGCTCGCTCGACCTCGAGCGGGTGCTCGGGTACGGACCGATGGCGATCGGGCTCGCCTTCCTGCCGGTCGCCGTCGTCATGGCCGTGTTCTCCATCCGATTCTCGGCGCAGCTGATCGACCGCTTCGGCCCGGGCTCGATGCTTGCCGCCGGCCAGCTCGCCGCGCTGGCTGCGCTGCTTTTGGTCGGTCTCGGACCGGCGCACGCCGACTACGCCCTCCACCTGCTCGCGCCGATGGTCCTGTTCGGGCTTGGCGGCGGTCTCGCGTTCCCTTCGCTGACGATGATCGCGATGGCCGACGTCGCCCCGGCCGAGGCTGGGCTCGCCTCCGGGCTGCTGAACACGACCGGCCAGGTCGGCGGAGCGTTCGGATTGGCCGTGCTGGCCACGCTCGCCGGGTCGCGGACACTCGACATGATCCGGTCCGGCGTCGACGGCACCACCGCCCTGGCCGCCGGGTACCACCTCGCGTGGCTGGTCGGGGCAGGCGTCGTCGCCGTGACCCTGGCCGTGGCCGCCCTCGCCCTGCGCAGCCGTCCGGCCGCCCGGATCCAGCTCGAATCCCCCTGCCTCGAGTGCGAAGCTGCCGCATAAGCGGCTGAAAACCGGGCGATCGCCCTTACCCTAGTGGGCAGTCCGAGGTAATAGGGTTTGGCGGAACACGCGAGCGCTGGGGACGACGTCTACTTCACGGTGCCGGGGATCGCGACCGTCCGGTGGGACGAGGCGCACTCCACGGTGTTCGTGCAGTGGGACGGCTGGGCCAACGCCGCCGAGTTCAAGTCCCTGCTCGACGCCGAGGTCAAGGCGCTTCGCGATCACCGCGGGAACCGGCTGCTGGCCGACTGCCGCAGGCAGCGTGTGCTGAACCTGGCCGACCAGGAGCGCGCCAACCGCGAGTGGCTTCCCGAGGTCCTCGCGGCGGGTCTCAAGCGTTTCAGCATCGTCCTGCCGGAAAGCGAAACGGCGGCCGGCCACCTGCGCGAGCGGCTGGGCAGCGTCACGGAGATGGAGGTCGCGTACTTCGCCACGGTCGAGGAGGCCTGGGACTGGCTGGGGCGGTAGCCCTCTTCGACCTCAACGTCGAGAAGATCCTCGACCACTGGGGCGTACCGGAGGCGATCCGCGAGGTCATCGCCAACGCGCTCGACGAGCAGGCCCTGACCGGCACCGCTGAACCGAAGATCGTGAAGCGCCGCGACGGTTGGCACATCACCGATTTCGGCCGCGGCCTGCGCTATCAGCACCTGACCCAGAACGAAAACCCCGAGAAGCGGCGCAAGGCCGACCTGGTCGTCGGCAAGTTTGGGGTCGGCCTGAAGGATGCGCTCGCGACGTTCCACCGGCGAGGCATCGAGGTCACGGTCCGCAGCCCGCACGGCGACATCACGCTGCGGCGCGCGGCCAAAAAGGATTTCGCCGACGTCAAGACGCTGCACGCCGCGATCACCAGGCCGATCGATCCCAGGCGGCGTGGGACCGACTTCGCGCTCAAAGGTCTGTCCGACGCCGACATGGCCGCGGCCCGCGACTACTTCCTGCGCTTTGCGGGCGATGAAAAGCTGGAGGGGACGGCTCTCGGCAGCATCTTGAGACGCCCCGACGAGGAGCCGGCGCGCATCTACGTCAAGGGCGTGCGCGTCGCC
>DATKFA010000289.1:0-6368 GCA_035511715.1 Candidatus Acidiferrum sp.
ACTCGAGTCATCCGTCGAGTGACGATACTCGGGCCGGTTTCACCCTCGCTGGCAGGCGGCACGCGACATGTGCAAGAGTCGCCGCTGTGCGGCCAGGTCGGAAAAACGTCCTACGGCTGACCGCCACGCCTCCTCGTGCCTAGGTCACATCACCGGCCGGGGTGATCGCACGAAGAGAGGCCGGATCTTGCGACCCGGCCTCGCGAGAGGAAGGAAGGGGTTCTTGGTTAGAGCCGCGAAGAGGCGACCGGAACGGCCGCCATCAGAGGCTCGCCGGCGGACACCGCCTCAGGGACCAGCTCGATCGAGGCCTGGACGGCCAGGACCGGCTTCCGCGCCTTAGGCGGCCGGCTCCTGCGCGGAGGCGCCGGAGTGGCGACGACCGGGTCGAGCATGTGCCGAAGCTGCAGGTCCAGGAACTTGTCGAAGTCGTTCATCTGTAGCAGAAACGTCTCCCACAACCGGACTACCCGGCGTCCCCAAGAATTCCGGCCGCCGCCCGCTGATCGGCGGCGGAAAGGCCCCGAGTATCAGCCTACGCCGCGCGCTGGCTCGGCTCAGATGCGGCGCTTGCAACGTCACCCAGAGGCAGCTCGACAACAGCCCCGCTGTTTCCGAGATTGTGGGCGAGCTTGACGAGCTTCAGGCGGGTCGGCCCGGGCCCAAGAACCCTCGCTGCCATGACCACGATCGGCCTGACGATGATGTGACTCGCCGAGCCGTTGACGATCCGAAACGCTCGTCGAGCAACCACCGCAAATAGAAAACGCAGGCGGATCGCCGAGTACCGCCGAACCGAAAACCTCTCGACCGCCTGCATGACCACGCGCTCCTTTTGACGGGGGAGCCCGACTGAAGCAGCCAGTCTGTCAGCTCCCTTCGCCTTGTCAACGCGCTCTCTGAGAGCAATACCCGCCAGTACGAATTTGACGATGTTTTGCTTGCCTCGGAACGAGAGAAGTAAACTCCGGTCAGACGCGAGGCAAAGGGGGGAAGCGATTTGCAGATCGTCGGAGTGCCGCTGTCAGAATCGAAAGCGCAACGGTGACCGCTCAGACGCGCGTGATGATCGTCGAGGATCACCAGGTCGTGGCCGAGGGCCTGGCCGCGCTGATCAACGACCAGGACGACATGAAGGTCGTCGGCCACAGCGGCTCGGTGGCGGAGTCGATCACGCGCGCGGCCGAGCTGAAGCCCGACCTGGTTCTGATCGACTTCCGCCTCACCGACGGGACCGGCGCCGACGCGGCCGGTGGCATCCGCCAGGTGCGCCCGGAGACCAAGCTCATCTTTCTGACGCGTGAAGACAGCGACGCAGCCCGCTTCGCCGCGCTCGAGGCGGGGGCCAGCGCCTTCATCCACAAGTCACGCGCGGCGCAGGACGTCGTTGACGCCATCCGCACGGTCGCGAAGGGGGGATCGCTTTTCACGCCCCGCACGATCGCGCAGCTCCTCAACAGCCGGCGCGAGGTCGAGGCACAGCTCGAAAGGCTTACGCCCCGCGAGAAAGAGGTGCTGAGGATGATGGCCGAGGGGACGTCGAGCCGTGACATCGCGGCCAGGCTGGGAATCAGCTACACGACGGTGCGTACGCACATCCGCAGCCTGGGCAGCAAGCTCGGCGTCCACTCCAAGCTCGAGGCAATCGTCAAGGCTCGCGAGCTGGCGCTGGTCGAGTAGCCGCCGCCAGGGGTTAGGCCCCGGACGCCTTCCGCCGCCCGGCCCGACCCAGAAGCCGGATCTGCGGCGGCTGCTGGTCTTCTTGCTGCCATCGCCTGACCGTCTTGCGACGGCGCTTGTCCTCGTACAGGTCGGCGTCCGCGGCCTGGTACACGGCCTGCCAGTCCTGGCCCGGCCCCCACGCGGCGATCCCCACACTGACCTCGACGTGCTCCGGCGCACGCATGCCCAGAACGGCATGGTCGACGGCGCGGCGTAAGCGAATCGCGACGTCGCGCGCACGGTCGATGTCTGTCTCCGGCATAGCCACACCGAACTCGTCGCCACCGAGGCGGGCGCACAGGTCGGACGCACGGACCACGCGCTGCAGCTGCTGCGCGACCAGCTTCAGCGCGCCGTCTCCGGCGCCGTGCCCGAGCTTGTCGTTGATGCGCTTGAGGTTGTCGAGGTCGATCATCATCAGCGACAGCCGCCGGTTGTGCCGGTCCGCGAGCGCTACCTCGCGCTCCATCACGCGCTCGAACTCGCGGCGGTTGGCGAGGCCGGTGAGGTGGTCCGTCCGCGCCTCGCTCGCGAACTGGCGCGCGCGGTCGATGGCAATCGCGACCTGGTCGGCGACAGCTGCCACGAACAGCAGCTCCGACGGGTTGAATACGCGGTCGACCATCGTTCCTACGCTCATGACACCGACGGCGCGCGTATGCACGCGAAGCTGAGCACGGATCGCATTCCATTCCCGACCGGCCACTCGATCGGCCTGCGACTCGGAGCGGCCGACCGCCGACGCGGAAGCCTTCACCTGCGGGCCCACCTGGCGCGCGAAGTCGTCGACCTGGTCGGACTCCAGCCCGACGGTGTGGACGAGCTTGTATGTCGAGCGTTCCCGCAGCCAGAGCGCGCCGGTGCTGAGACGCAGCGTCGCCAGGGCCTCGACCAGCGCCACCTCTGCGGTCTCGCCCAGGTCGAGCGACCGGCCCATGGCGGTCGCGATGGCCGCGAGGCCGGACATCTCACCCTCTCGCACCCGATGCTGCTCGTCGACGTGGTCGAGGTAGCCGCGCGCGATCGCGCTGGTAAGTCGTTCGGTCACGTCCTCGAGCCGTCCCTGGGCCATCGAGATGATCTCGTCGTAGTGAGGCTTGCCCTCGATCGGCCGAGAGAGCAGCTCGATGGTCGCCCGCCTGTAGACCGCGACCACCTCGATCAGCGATTCGAGGGGCAATCCCTGCGCGGCGCGCAGCCTCCCGTAGTCCCGTGCACGCTGCTCCAAGTCCATGGGCGGTATGTCGTCGGCGTCGTAGCGCAGCGAGGCGAGCAGCATCTCGATGAAGCCGGCGGACGTGCTGACAAGATCCTCGCCCGACTGTTCGGAGGCGACGATGAGCTCAGGCGAACGCGCGCGCACGACCTCGAGCGCCTTGCGCCCGGTCTCGCGTGAGTCGACGCCCAGTCCGCTCGCGAGGGTCGCCAGCGTATCCATCGCATAGCCACCACTCGACTCTGCCGGTGGATTCATTCGTCTTGACAACGTCGCGGGGCGCCGCGACACCTGCTACTGCAAGTGCGTTAGGCAAAATCCGCCCATACGTACGGTGACGTGAGCGCCCTTCCAGGGGGAGAGTAAGGGCCAGGTGATTTGAACTCACCTGAACTCAGAGGGGGTCTAGGAAAGCATATGGCGGAGCCGATCACATCTGCGAACGCCGTTGAATCGCAGGCAGCACTCACCACCTACAAGGCCGGAAATGAAGCTGATTTCGAGCGCCTGTACCAGGCGTCGTACGGAAAGATTCTCGGAACCCTGACCGCCATGCTCGGCGATCGAGCTGCGGCCGAGGACTGCGCGCAGGATGCGTTCGAGCGCGCGTACAAGAAGTGGGCGACGTGGCAGCCGATCGCACCCGCGGAGGCGTGGGTGCACCGGATCGCGATCAACGCGGCGGTCTCGTACCAGCGCAAGATGCGGCTGCGTGAGGTCGGCGAGGTGATTCGCCGGCTGGGCCGGCCCGGGCTCGCTCCGGACCCGCAGGAGATCGTGGAGCACCGCGACCTGGCCACGGCGCTTGGCAAGCTGCCGCCCAAGCAGGCCGCGGCGATCGTGCTGCGCCACTACCATGGCTACACGAATCGCGCGATCGCTCAGGCGTTGGGCATCCCCGAGCGCACCGTTGCCTCGAGGCTGGCGGTCGCCAAGGAGCGGCTGCGCGTGATGCTCAAGCACTCCTACGGTCCGCAGGCGGCGTACGAAGAGGAACCCGCCCGCGAACGGAGTCTGGCGGTAGAGGGCTAGACCCCGACCCGGGAAACCCACTGAGGTTTCCCCCGGCCTCAGGCGACGACCTGCTGACCTCGCCTGCGGCGGCCCACCAGGCGGATGAGCCACCGGCGCATCGGACTCCATTCGCCGGTCGTGCGCTCGGGCTCGCCGCGCCGCTCGTAGCGCGGGGCGTTGCTGTCGGCGCACTGGCGGCAACCGCAACCATGCCCGGTGTCGGGAAGCTCGCGGCCGTGCTTGTCGAACCTGGTCTGCATCCTGACGCCGGCTAGCAGTGCGTTCCCGGCATGTAGTAGGCCATCTGGCCGTGGCAGCTCTGGTTGACCAGACCTGCAGGCTCGCTGTACCACTCGTTGCCGATGCCCATCGCGTCGAGCGCCTGCTGCATGAAGGGGTGCCACATCGGCGCCGCGATGTAGTAGCTGTCCGAGTTCAGCGTCATCTTCACGTTCCAGTTGGCGTTGCCGCCCCACACCGCAGCGACGAGGTGCGGCGTGTAGCCGACCGTCCACGCGTCCGCGAACGAGTCCGACGTTCCGGTCTTCACGCCGACTGTTCTGCCGGGCAGGGTCAGCAGCGAGTTGCGCCCGAAGATCATGGCGCGGTTGTTGTCGTTGGACATGATCTGCTCCATGATGTAGGCCACTCGCGGGTCGATCACCTGCTTGCCCGGATCGTGTTGATGGGCGTAGACGAGGTGGTCGTTCTTCAGGACGATGTTGATCGCGTAAGGCTGGCGGAGCACGCCCTGCGCCGCGAGCACCGATGCGCCGGTTGCCATCTGCAGCGGGGTCTCGCCGTAGCCGCCGAGCGTCAGCGAAGGACCGAACGTGTTGTCGGCGTCGTTGTTGGTATAGACGGGAAAGCCGTTGGAGTCGGTCCCGTGCAGCTGGTAGGGCGGCGCGCCCATCGTGCGCGCCATGTCCACCACGCTCGAGACGCCGATGCCCAGCTCGACCTTCACGGCCGGGATGTTGAGCGAGTTGCCCATGCATGCCTGCAGCTGGCAGGTACCGTGGTAGTGGCCGTCGTAGTTCACCGGCTTGTAGACCTCCAGAGACATCGGATCGCGATAGACGAGCGGCGAGTCCTGGATTGGCGTCGTCATCGTGAACTTGCCGCTCGCGATTGCCGCCGTGTACGTATAGATCTTCATCGACGACCCGGGGTTGCGAGGGGGCCAGACCGCGAGGTTGTACTGACCTCCATACGCATTCGGGTTTGCCGACCCGACCATGACGAGGATGGCTCCGCTGGTGGGGTCGAGCGCGACCAGCGAGCCCTGGGTGACGCGCCGGTACGCGAGCGAGCCGATCACGCCGCTCACCACACTCTGCCCGATGTTCTGCAGCGTGGGGTTGAGCGTGGACACCACCCGCAGGCCGCCCTGGTAGGTCATCTCCGTGCCGAACTGCGTGATCAGCTGTGACACCACGTAGCTGACGAAGGCCGGTGCGCTGATCGAGTTGGTAGGCATGAACAAGTGCGTCGGCGGCTTGATGTCTTCGGCAAAGGCCTGCGCCGCGTCGTCGGCGGAGATCTTGTTGTCGCGGATCATCGCGTCGAGGACCTGCTTCTGCCGCTTCTTGGCCGACGTCCAGTTGACCAGCGGGTTGTAGATCGTCGGCCCGCGAATGATGCCGGCCAGCATCGAGGCCTGGGCGAGGTCGAGGTCCTTAGTCTGCTTGTGGAAATAGATCTTCGAAGCGGCGGCCGTGCCCCAGGCGGTGTTCGCGAAGAACACGCTGTTCAGGTACCACTCGAGGATCTGGTCCTTGCTGTAGCGACGTTCGATCTCGAAGGCGAGGAGCGCTTCGCGCAGCTTGCGGTCGAGCGAAGCCTTGTTGCCGACGATCCGCAGCTTGACGAGCTGCTGGGTGATGGTCGATGCCCCCTCGACGGCGGATCCGCTCTGGTAGTCGACCATCGAGGCGCGCACGATGCCCTGCGGGTCGATGCCCGGCTCGGAGTAGAAGTTCCGGTCTTCGATCGAGATCACAGCCTGCGGCAGCAATGTGCCCATGTCCGAAAGCGGCTCGTAGTAGCTCTGGTAGCCGGGTGGGTGAAGGTCCGCCAGCAGCGTCTTGTTGTCTGAGGCATAGATGAGCGTGTCCTCGGGCACAGACGATGACACCTGGTCCCCGTCGGGCAGTTTGTCCGCGAACGCCACGTACCCCGGCGACGTGATGACCAGGCTCGGCACGGCGACGCCCAGAAGGATGAAAAGGCGCACCAGCCAGCTCGCCGGTCGCGAGATCCGCCCCTTGGATAGAATTGCCGGCGCGCTCGCGCGCCGCCGCATGCCGTTGCCTCTAAGAGGCCAGGCGATCGGTTCGCTGCGCTTCAGCGGCATCGTGTTCCCCCGGTGACGGCAGCGGCTCGGCCGTCAGCGGGCCGTACCAGCCGATGGATT
>DATKFA010000290.1:0-5777 GCA_035511715.1 Candidatus Acidiferrum sp.
CCCAGGCACCTGGAGCGTCCCGTCGACTCGGATCCGCGACTGCCGGGCGAGCGGCGCGCCCGTCGCGCGCCCAAGGTCGGAGGCCTTTACACCGGCGGTCCAGATCACCGTGCACGCGGCCACCTCCCGGCCGTCGGCGAGGCGCACCGAACTGTCGGTCACCGCCGCGACCTTGGCGTCGAGCATGACCTCGATGCCCTTTCGCGTGAGCGAGCGAAGCGCGGCGTCGCGCAACATGGGATCGAAAGCTCCGAGCACATATGGGGCCGCCTCTATAAGCACCACCCGGACCTCGTTTATGTCGAGGTCCCGGTAATCCTTGCGCAGCACGAGCCGGACGAGCTCCGAGACCGCGCCCGACATCTCGACGCCGGTCGGCCCGCCGCCTACGACCGCGAAGCTGAGGAGGGCGCGCCGTCGCTCGGGGTCGGCCGTCCATCTCGACTCCTCGAGCTGCGTCAGGATGCGGTTCCGCAGCGCGAGCCCCTCGTCGAGCTCCTTGAGGCCCATGGTGTGCTTCGCCAGGTCCGGGTTGCCGAAGTAGTCGCTCTGGGCGCCGGTGGCGAGGACAAGGTAGTCGTATTCGATCGGGCCGTGGTCGGTGAGCAGGCGCCGCCCCTCCAGGTCGACGCCGGTGATCGACGCCTGCCGGAAGTCGGCGTTGGCCAGCGGGCGGATGAGCTGCCGCACGGGTCGCGCGATCTCTCCTGGGTCGAGCAGAGCGGACGCCACCTGGTAGAGGAGTGGCGTGAAGAGGTGGTAGTTGTTGCGGTCGACGAGCAGCACCTCGACCGGCGCGTGCTTCAAGGCTCGAGCGCAGGTGAGGCCCCCGAATCCCGCGCCCGCGATCACGACGCGAGGACGGCTCAACGGAGAATCGTCATGTCGGGTTGTTGAGCTGTCCCTTCTGCGGGGGATAACGGCCACGGCCGCTGCCGCGCCGGCGGTTGGCCATCTGCTCGACCGCTCCCTTCCCGCCGGTCGCATCCAGAAGCGACTTCGGGAGCTTCTGCTTCTTCTTGATCACGGGCTCGAAGAGGTCGCCCAGCTTCTCTATTCGCTTCAGCACCTGGTCCGAATCGAAGACGAGCAGGTCCGGGTCTTTTGCCTTGAGACACTTCTCGACCTCGTCCCACGAGACGGGCGTCGACACCGTCTGGCGCTTGCGCGCGCGCAGCGAGTAGACGTTGACAGTCGTCTTGTACTGGTCGTTCTGGCTCCAATCGATCAGGACCTTGCCGCCACGCAGCTCCTTCAGCTGCTTGTGCACCGCGAGGTCGGGGTACTTCTCCTCGAAGAGCTGGGCGAGACCCTTCGACACGACCTTGGTCTCGGTGTAGCCGACCTTGGTGTTGAGGGGGACGTAGAGCTGCAGCCCCTTGGACCCGGACGTCTTCGCGCAGCTCTCCAGGCCGTGCTCGGCGAACAGGTCGCGAAGCATCAGGCCGATGCGGCAGCACTCGACTATGGTTGCCGGCGGACCCGGGTCGAGGTCGAAGACGAGGGTGCGAGGAGTCGGAAGGTCTTTCGCGTACGAGAGAGAGGTGTGCATCTCGAGCGTCGCGAGGTTCCCGAGCCAGACGAGCGTGGGGAGGTCCTGGCAGAGGCAGTAGTACATGTCACGGTTGTTGCCCCCGCTCCAGACAGTCGCCGTCTGCACCCAGGGCGGCCGGTGCTTGGGGCAGTTCTTCTCGTAGAAGAACTCGCCGTACACGCCGTTGGGATAGCGCTTCAGGGTCAACGGGTGGTCACGCGTGTGGGGCAGGAGCACGGGTGCGATGCGCGTGTAGTAGTCGATGACCTGCGCCTTGGTGAAACCAACGTCGGGGTACAGGACCTTCTCGAGGTTGGTCAGCTTGACCGTCCGGCCCTCGATCTGGACCTCGACCGAGGTTTCTTTAGCCACCTTCGCGCACCACATCTTTCGCCGGCTTGTCGATGCGAAATCCCTTGAACGATGGCGCCCGGAGCTGCCCACCCCGGGTCCATTCGACAAACTCGAACTCGGCGACGATCTTCGGTTTGACGAAGTGTGCGGCGCGAGGCGGGGTGGGCCCCGCCTCGAACGGGTTCTTGTCGGCCGCGAGCGGCTTCAGCCTGGCGTTGAGGTCGTCCAGGGTGCTGTCGGTGAAGCCCGTGCCGACCTTGCCGGCGTAGACGAACTTTCCCTTGTCGTCGTAGTAGCCCACCAGCAGCGCGCCTGGATAGCCGCGCCGCTTGCCTTCGCCCTCGAGCCAGCCACCGATCACGAGCTCCTGCCGGAAATGGTTCTTGACCTTCTGCCACGCCCCGGTGCGCCGGCCAGGCTCGTAACGCGAGTCGAGCTTCTTGGCCATCACGCCCTCGAGTCCCGCCTTCGCGCTGGCTTCCTTCATCGTCGCGCCGCCGCCCTTCTCGTACGCCGGCGTCTGCCATGACGGACCTGCCAGCTTCAGCTCGGCTAGGGCTTTCCGGCGGTCGACGTACGCCTGTTCCATCAGAGAGTGACCGTCCCGCCACAGCGCGTCGAACACCATGTAGGTGACTGGGACCTCTTTCATCTTGCGGCGGATCTCGTTCTCCGCCGTCAGCCCCATGCGCTGCTGGATCTCCTCGAAGCTCGGACGTCCTCTGTCATCGAGGGCGACGATCTCACCGTCGAGGATCACCTCGGCCGCGCCGAGCGCGCGGCCCATGGGGTGGATCTCGGGATAGCGCGGCGTGATGTCCTCGCCGGTGCGGCTCTGCAGCCGCACGCGCCCGCCCTCGACGTACGCGAGGGCGCGGATGCCGTCCCATTTGAACTCAAAACCCCACGCGTCGTCGGGCGTGGGCAGCTTGGTGCTGAGCTTGGCCAGCATGGGCGTGATCTTGTCCGGCATCGGCTTGCGCTCGGGATCCTGCGGAGGGTCCATGCGGTGGATCATCCAGTCGTTGCCGCGCGTCTGGAACAGCACGTAGCGACCCTGGAGGCGCTTGCCGTGAAGGTCGATCATCACCTCGCGGTCCGACCACTTCACCGGGTCGTAGGTGCCCTCGTCCCAGATCAACACCTGACCCCCGCCGTACTCGCCCTTCGGGATCTCGCCTGCGAACTTGAAGTATTCGAGGGGATGGTCCTCCACGTGGACGGCGAGGTGATTTTTCTTCGGGTCGGGCGGGATTCCCTTGGGCACGGCCCAGGAGACCCCGACCCCGTCTCGCTCCAGACGGAAGTCCCAGTGAAGCCGCCGCGCGTGGTGCTCCTGGACCACAAAGCGAGGCGCCCGCGTCGCCTTTTTGGGAACGCGAGCGCCGGGTTCGGGGGTTTTCTTGAAGTCCCGCTTGGCTTCGTATTCGGCGAGCTTCTTCGCCATCAATAAGAAGGTTAGGCGTTAGGCCACCGCCGCTTCCCGCTCCTCCATGGCGGTCGCGGCGCGGCGTGTGCGGATGAAGGTCGCCGCCGCGGCGGCGAGGACGAGGGCAGCGATCGGCAGCACCAGCGTCGGGTGCATCGCGTCGACGAACGCGTTGGTGAACACCGAGTGCGCGATGGCCGCGATCTGCGGAGGCAGGCTGAGGCCGGCGCCCGTCTGGCCCGCGCCGACTTCGAAGCCGGTGTGGGAGGCATTGCTGAAACCGTCGACGAACTGTGCGCGGTACTGCTGAGGCAGCTGCCCTGACGCGGCAACCGCCCGGTCGTGCAGCGCGAGGGCCAGGCGATTCTGGAGGAACGCGCCCACGACCGCGCTCGCCAGCACGCCGCCCAGCTCCTGGATGGTGTTGATCACGCCCGAGGCGACGCCTGCCAGGTGTGCGGGCAGGTCGCGCGTGCCCACGCTGAACAGCGGGATCCAGATGCAGCCCATGCCCAGGCCGGACAGGATGAGACCGGGGAGAAAATCCCAGCGCCCGGAGTTCACGTGCGCCGCCCAGTCGATGTAGCCGCTGCCGAGCGCGAGCGCGAGCAGCCCGGGCATCAGCAGGTATTTGCCGCTGATCTTCTGCGAGATTCCGGCGGCGACACCCGAGGCGAACATCGTGACGAGCGGCTGAACGGCGATCGTCAGCCCCGCGTCGATCGCGCTGAGGCCGAGGACCGACTGCAGGTAGATGGTCAGCGGCAGGTAGAGGCCCAGGATGGCAAAGCCCATCACTGAGATCACCACCGACGCGAGCATGAAGTTGCGGTCCTTGAAGATCTCGAACGATAGAAGGGGCTCCGAGCCCTGGCGGCGCGACTGGTAGTAAAGGAAGAAGGCCAGGAGAACGATCCCGGCGCCGATGATCTCTGAGATCGTGACGAATCCGGTCACGGTGCCCCAGTCATAGCGCTGGCCTTCGATCAGTCCGTAGATCACGCCCAGCAGCCCGGCGGTGGCGAGCGCCACGCCGATCAGGTCGAGGCGGTGGCGGCGGCCCGGCCGTAGGTCCGGGATCAGCAGAAACGCGAGCACCACGGTCAGGACGCCGATGGGCAGATTCACCGTGAAGATCGAGCGCCAGCCGAAATGCGAGACGAGGAAGCCGCCCACGGTTGGGCCCGCGATCACGGCCAGCCCGGAGACAGTGCCGTAGATCGCGAACACGCCGCCGCGGCGGTCGACGGGAAAGAGGGACATCATCAGCGGAAGCCCCTGCGGCGCCAGCACGGCAGCGCCCAGGCCCTGCAGCGCGCGCGAGACGATGAGCTGCGTCGGGTCTTGCGCCAGGGCGCTGAAGCCTGAGGCGATCGTGAAAATCACGACGCCCACCGCGAACACGTTGCGTGGTCCGTAGATGTCGCCGAGCCTGGCCGAGGTGATCAAAAGGACGGCGTAGAGCAGGCTGTAGGCGTTCAGCACCCACAGCACCTGGTCGAGGCTCGCGTGCAGGCCATCGAGGATCGACGGGATCGCGATGTTGACGATCGTCAGGTCGAGAAGGGTCATGAACAGGCCGAGCACGAGCACGCTCAGCGCTGCCATCGGGTGGTTGCGGATCCTCGTCACTGGTCCTTCTCCTTCTCGAGTTGCACCTCGAGGCCGATTCCACTGGTCGTGATGCGGCACGTCCGAAATGGGCTTTCGACGGCGAGCTGTCTGAGCTGGTCGGGCGAGTAGGCGCGGCGCTTGAGCATCTCGAGCGTCGCTTTCGTCGTGAAGGCACTGAACCGCCCTAGATCCATGCCCTTGACCTCGTTGTCGATGTCGGCATGAGTCGCGGCCTTGCTCATGTCCTGGATCACCGCCCTGCCGCCGGCTCGTAGGACCCGGTGCATCTCTGCTAGCGCGGTGCCTGGCTGCGTGAAGTTCTTGAACGCCGCCTGGCAGACGATCAGGTCGAACGAGTCGGAAGCGAACGGCATGTGGGCCACGTCGCCCTGCCGGAACCCGACCGTCACGCCGGCCTCGCGCGCTCTTTCCGCGGAAATTTCGACGAACGTGCGGCTGATGTCGAGTCCGGTGACGTGGACCTTCCCGAGCCGCGCCATCTCGATCGATAGGAATCCAGGGCCGGGCGCAACCTCCAGCACCTGAGCACCCGACGGCAGGCTGGCGACGAGCTGGCGGGCCTGCTCTCGGCAGAGCTCCACCTGGCTCGCCGAGCCTCGCAGCCGTGTGTACCAGCGCGCTATAGGCCCTTCCATCTCCGGGCCCTTGAACCGCCAACGCATTGTTTCGCTCATGTGCATCTCAATCTCCTCTTTCTCTAACGGTGTTAGGCGTGTCGGTGGTAACATTACCCCTAACACTGTTAGGAATGCAAGTCCCACTACAAGTTTTAGAGGAGAATGTCGGATGGAACCCTTGAGCCCCGAAGAGCAGAAAGGACTTACC
>DATKFA010000291.1:0-4311 GCA_035511715.1 Candidatus Acidiferrum sp.
CGCCCCGTGCACCTTGCGCCACACGAGCTCGGCCAGCTCGCGAACCGTCGTCGAGCGCGCGGTCGAGAGGTTGAAGTCCTCGTTGAGGGCGCGCTCCGACTCCATCGCCAGCCGGATGCCGACCGCGAGGTCGCCGCCGTACGTGTAGTGCCGCACCTGGCTGCCGTCGCCGAGGATGTGCAGTGGGTCCTGGCCCTTGAGAACCTTCTGCACGAGGTCGGGCACGACGTGGCTCATCGCGAGCTTCACGTTGCCGCTCATCACGTCCGTGTCGCGCAGGGCGCGGCGCTCGCCTATGCCGACGCAGTTGAACGGGCGCACGATCGTGTAGGGCAAGCCGTACTGCTCCTGCGCGCCTCGCGCGAAATACTCAGTTGCGAGCTTCTGAAAACCGTACGTGGAGCGGGGAGGAGGGCTCGTGATCTGCGCGCCCTCGGGCGTCGGAAAAACCGACGCCGACTCGAACACCATGCTGCTCGACAGGACGGTGATCTTCTGCAGCCGGCCGCGTTTGAAGGCGCTGATCGCGGCGTCGAAGGTCGCAGCGCAGATCCGCTCGTTCTCCGCCAGCAGGTCGTAGGCGAACTCGTGGAAGTAAGAAATGCCGCCGATCATCGCCGCACCCGCGACGACGTGGTCGCAATCCTCGGCGAGCCCGGTCAGGAGCGCCGCATCCTTCGCATCGCCCTCGACGAGCCGGTACCGCGCGTCGCCGTCGAAAGTCCTCTTGACGTGACCGTACTTGCTGTAGTTGTCCACGCCGACGACCTCGTGCCCTGCCTGCAGCAGCTCGGCGACGAGATACCCGCAGATAAAGCCGGCGGCGCCGGTGACGAGGACCTTCATGCGTTGAGCGCAGGCCTGGCTTTGCCAGGCCATCTAACCCACGTTGCTGATGCGCCTCTGCGCGTTGAGCCGGGACACATTGAGTTGGATTGTTCCTTACACGAAAGGGTGAGCAGCCACCTGCCGGGGTCCCCACGACGCAGTCGTGGGGTGCGTGAGAGGGAACGTCGCGTTCCCTCTCATAAGCGAATCGGTCCGGTGACGCCCCAGATGTCGGCGACCTCACGACCCCTCAGGTCGAGGTCGCGGTACGCGCGGTGCGGCGCGCCGATGATCAGCACTTCGGAGTCGTTGAGCACCTTGTCCAGGGGCTCGAACGTCTCATCCATGATGTACGGGTCCGTGCAGAGCACCTTAGCGCCCTTGAACTGAGCCAGCTTTCGCAGCTTGTAGCTCAGAGACGCGCGCGGGTCATCGGACTCGCCCTTGAAGGCCATGCCGAGAATGCCGAGGGTGCGGCCCAGCAGCGGCTGGCGCGAGTTGAGCGTGTCGACGATATACCCGGGCAGTCCTTCGTTGACCTGCATCGCCGCCTGGCCCATGGGAAAGTGGTCCGGCGTAAACGCGGACAGCTGCATGGTGTCCTTGAGAAGGCATGGTCCGGCGGCGAAGCCGGGGCTGGGCAGGTCGGAGGCACGGGGGTAGTCCTGGCGAATCGCGTACAGCACGCGGCTGTAGTCGAGCCCCGATCGGTTGACGATCTGGAAGAACTGGTTGGCGATCGCGAACTTCATGTAGCGCCATGTGTTGGTGAAGAGCTTGGCAAGCTCGGCTTCGAGCGGAGTGGTCTGGATGATCGTCTTGATGCCCATGCGCTCGAAGATGACGCGGGCGCGGGCAAAGGCACCGTCGGACGTCACGCCAACTATCTGCGGCAGCGTGCGCAGCTCCTCCAGAGCGTGGCCCTCGGCGATGCGCTCAGGGCAGAAGGCGAGGTCGGCCTCGATCCCCGCGGATCGAAGGCGGCGCTCCACCGTCTCGGTGGTGCCGGGAAAGACCGTCGAGCGAAGGATCACGAGCGATCCCTGACGAAGGTGCGGCGTCAGCTCATCCAGAACGCGCTCGAATATCCGGACCGACGGGTTCATGAATTCGTCGATCGGCGTGCCGATGACCAGGATCACGGTCTGGGTTCGCTGCAGCATCGCCGGATCTGCAGACAGCTCCAGGTTGCCCCCCTCCAGGATCTTCGCCAGAAGCTGCTCCGCGCCCGTTTCGCGGAACGGGACCTGGCCAGACTTGACCTGCGCGAGCTTGATCTGGTCGATGTCGTTGATCCCGACCCGGAAGCCGGAGTCGGCCAGTGACAGCGCGAGCGGAAGCCCGACGTGGCCGCAACCACCGACGATGACGAGGTCCAGGTCGTTCATGCCGGCCAAATTATGATTCCCAAGCTCGTGAACTCGTCCCGGAAGGGCCCCGGTCGCCCGTCCGTGCTGCTGGACATGAGGCCCCTGCAGGGTCGAAGCGCGGCGCGTGGGGTCGGAGCTTATGCGAGGGGTTTGCTCCAGGGCCTGATCCAGGCCGGTTTTGACGCCAACCTGACGCTGCTGCTCGACGAGGCGCTCGATCGGCCCGACCTGCCTTTGGGCGGGTACCGGCTCGCGCGGTGCCGGCGGCGCAGCCACGGCCAGCTCGCCGCTTACGAGGACGCTCTTGTGCTCGCCGGCGACATCGCAAAGGTCGGCCCGGACGTCTATCACGCCATCGACTTCCGGCTCCCGCGGCGGGCGCCGTGTCCGCTCGTGGTCACGCTTCACGACCTGATCCCCTGGGTTTGGGGGGGCGGCAAGATGCGCGGCGAGCGCTTGCGATTCGGGCTCGGTCGCCGCCTCTTGCGCGGCGCAGACCTCGTCCTCGCCGTGTCTGCGTCCACCGCGAAGGACGCCACCCGACTCCGCGTTGTGGATCCGGAACGCCTCCGGGTCGTACCCGAGGCAGCGGACCTGGTCTTTCAGCCCAGGGACGGCGCGCGCGCGAGGGTGCGAGAACGCTTTGGCGTGGACGGATCGTTCCTTCTCTTCGTCGGTGCGCTCGACGCGCGCAAGGACCCGGCTGCCCTGCTCGGCGCCTGGCAGACCGCGCGGCGGTACGACGCCGAACTGAAGCTCGTGATCACCGGACCTCCGGGCAAGCAGGCGCCGCCGCTCATGCCGGGCGCGGTGCAGCTTGGGCTGGTCGGCAGCGATGCCCTGGCTGATCTCTACAGCGCCGCGGGCTGCCTGGTCTTCCCGAGCCGGTACGAGGGATTCGGTCTGCCCTGCGTGGAAGCGATGGCGTGTGGCTGCCCTGTCGCGGCGTTTCGCAACTCGAGCCTGCCCGAGGTGGTGAGCGATGCCGGTCTGCTGGTCGACGACGGCGATGTCGACGCACTCGGGCGGGCGGCCGCAAGCATGGTGCATGAGCGGGATCGCTGGGGCGCCGCCGGTCTCGAGCGCGCGAAGAAGTTCAGCTGGCTTGCTACCGCGAAGGCCACGATCTCGGCCTACGAATCCGTGCTGGGATAATCCCGCCAGATGAGCAGGGTCGCCGTGATCGGCGCGGGGTACGTGGGCCTGACGACGGCCGCGTGCCTCGCCGACCTCGGCAACAACGTCGTCGTGGTTGACATCGACGAGAAGAAGATCGCGGAGCTGCAACGCAATCGCGTTCCCTTCTATGAGCCCGGGATCAACGAGCTCGTCGAGCGCAACGCGCGGGCGCGGCGGCTGCGTTTCACGACCTCTTACGTCGACGCGATCCCCGGCGCGGAGTACGCCATCATCGCGGTCAGCACGCCGGAAGGGGAGGGGGGCGAGGCCGACCTTTCGTACGTCGAGGCGGCGGCGAGCTCGATCGCAGACGCGATGGACGGGCCGCTCGTGGTGGTGAACAAGTCCACCGTTCCGCCGCTGACCGGCGACATGGTGTCGAGGGTCCTGCACAAGACGAACCCGAAGCACCCGGCCCCGGTGGTCTCGAACCCCGAGTTCCTGCGCGAGGGTTCGGCGATCCAGGACTTCATGCATCCGGATCGCGTGGTGGTCGGAAGCCACGACCGCGAGGCCGCGGAGAAGGTCGCGCGACTCTACGCGCCGCTCGACGCTCCGATATTGATCACGCCGAACATCTACACCGCCGAGATGGTCAAGTACGCGTCCAACGCCTTCCTCGCCACCAAGATCTCGTTCATCAACGAGATCGCGCGGATCAGCGAGCGCGTCGGCGCCGATGCGAAGCTCGTCGCCGAAGGCATGGGACTGGACGGTCGGATCGGACCGCGATTTCTAGAAGCTGGGATTGGCTACGGGGGTTCGTGTTTTCCGAAAGATGTCGCGGCGCTGGCGGCGGTCGCCGAGCGCTTCGACTATCACCCGGAGCTCCTCCACGCCGTCATGGACATCAACAACGACCAGCGGATGCTGGTCATCGACAAGCTGCGGGAGATACTGGACGAGCTTCCAGGTCGCGTCATCGGTCTGCTCG
>DATKFA010000292.1:0-5667 GCA_035511715.1 Candidatus Acidiferrum sp.
CAATGTCGACGCTTCCGAACCGCGGCTTGAACCCGGCCACGCCGCACAGGGAGGAAGGAATCCGGATCGAACCGCCGGTGTCGCTGCCGACGGACCAGTCGCACATCCCGGCCGCCACCGCCGCCGCCGACCCGCCCGACGAGCCCCCGGCGACGCGTGAGGTGTCGCGCGGGTTGAGCACGGCGCCGTAGTGAGGATTGACGCTGGTGACGCCGTAGGCGAACTCGTGAAGGTTGGCCTTGCCGACCACCACGCACCCGAATCCGCGCAGGCGCTTGATCACGGGCGCGTCATCGGTCGCGGGCTTGCTGGGCAGGATGATCCCGCCCGCGGTCGTGACCATTCCCCGGACGTCGACGAGGTCCTTCACGGCGACGCGATCTCCCGAACCCTGCTCGTCGCCGGGGGAGGCGAGGGAAATGAATGCGTTCAATTCCACGGTGCGCATTCTCGCGCTAGATTCCGGGCGCACAGCGTTATCCTTGCCGGCTGATGTCATCGCCGTCGGGAGGTTTCGCCGCCGCCCTCTCGTGGAGCAAGGTCGACGTGCTCAGCGCGTACGAGCGCATCACGGCAGAGATCCAGGTCCGGGGCGGGCGCCTGCGCGAGACGATCAACGACCCCGAGCCTCTGTTCCATCTGCGCGGCGTCAGCGCGGAACCGCTGCTCCCCGGTGCCGTGCCGCTCACGGGCATTCCCGAGGGGCTGTTCAACAAGAATTTCGTGGGCGGGATCCGGACCATTGAGCCGGAACCGCCGCCGCCGGACCACGTGGCCGAGATGATGCGCCGCTACATCATGTTTCAGGCTTCGACATTCATGGTCACCGGGGCCGCCGAGTTTCCGACCGCGACCGAGCCGAACATGCACACCGAGATCCTGATCAAGAACCGGTTCTTCCAGGTCCTGGACGCGACGATCACCATCTTCGGCGTCACGGGGAAGAGCTGGACCCAACCCAATATCTGGGTCAATCGCGACCTGATGCTGGCGGTGTTCTTAGGCTAGTCCCGTCTGAACAGCCGTCCGGGTGCCTAAGCTGACTTGAAGATGGCCTCGAGGCCGGCCAAAGTGACGGCCACTGCGAGTGCGATCCCCACCACTGAGGCCAGACCGAGCAGAACCCCAATACCAACCGTGCCGGGGTCAAGCGGTTCGGAGGCTAGCGCTTCGTGGGCCTGACGCGAGCCGAACAGGCGGGCCCACAGGACTGAGGCCAGGAGCTGGAAGACGTTTATCTCCCGAGCCACGGTCTTGCGCTGCGGGGCAGCTACGGCGTTGGATGCGTGGGCCGCGCCGGGGCCTCCCAACTGCTCGTCTTCGACTGCATTCGGTTCGGCAGCCTCGAGGTTGGACTGGATGCAGTTGGCCATGTCTTTGATCAAGCGCTTGGAGACGTCTTCCATCACGCCGCGCCCAAACTGGGCGACGCGACCGGCGACGTGGTACTCGGTGACGATCTCGACCAGCGAACCCTTGCCCGCGGGCTGAACCTTCATCGTGGCGGTTGCCCGGGCGGAGCCGGAACCCGTGGTCTCGCGTCCATCGGCGGAGAGCGTCGCCGAGCGCTGGGCGTCGTCCCGCTCGGCGATCCGCGCTGTTCCGCTGTACGCAACGGTGATGGGCCCGACCTTGATCTTCACCTTGCCCTTGAACGTGGTCTGGTCGACCACTTCCGTCAGCTCGGCGCCGGGCACGCAGCCGACCACCTTGTTCACGTCCAGGAGGTAATCGAACACCTTGTCCGGCGGGGCGCCGACCTGGAAAGAATTCTCCAGTTGCATTTCCGGCCTAAAAGTAGCGCAATTAGAGGGAACCAACTGGCTGAGCCGTCACCGCGCGGAGCACCCCGCGCGCGTCCTGGAGGGTAGTAGGCGTATGAAGCACAAGGTTTCAACCACCGTCAACGGCCGCCGGCACGAGCATGAGGTCGAGCCCCGTCTGCTGCTCGTGCACTATTTGCGCGACAACCTGGGGCTGACCGGTACCCACATCGGGTGCGACACGAGCCAGTGCGGCGCGTGCACGATCCTGGTCGACGGTAAGGCAATCAAGAGCTGCACGATGTTCGCGGTCCAGGCCGAAGGCAAGAACCTGAGCACCATCGAGGGCATGGCCAAAGATGGCGAGCTGCACCCGATTCAGCAGGCCTTCTGGGACGAGCACGGGCTCCAGTGCGGCTACTGCACGCCAGGCTTCATCATGGCCGCCTCCTACCTCCTCTCGACCAATCCCAACCCGACCGAGGATGAGATCCGCAAGGGACTCGAGGGCAACCTGTGCCGGTGCACGGGTTACGTGAACATCGTCAAGGCCGTGCAGACCGCGGCGAAGACGATGAGTACGGCGCCCGCCAAGAAGGCAACAGTCACCGCGGGAGGGGAGTGAGATGGCGGTCACCCAGCTCGTCGGGGCCAAGATCCATCGCCGCGAAGACCCCCGCCTGATCACCGGTCACGGCCACTACATCGACGACTTCACGCGCACAGGCACGGCCTACGCGGCGTTCGTGCGCAGCCCGTTCGCGCACGCTCGGATCAAGAAGATCGACATCACCGACGCGAGCAAAGCCCCGGGTATCGCGGGCGTGTACACGGCGCGCGACTTCAAGGGCCAGCTGGCGGGGACGCATCCCGCGGCGCCGGCCTTCACCGCCGCCAAGAAGTACGTGCCCGACCGCTTCCCGATCGCGGAGCATGAGGTCTGCTACCAGGGCGAGATCGTGGCCGCCGTACTGGCCGAGACCCGGGCGCAGGCTGTCGACGGCGCCAACCTGATACAGGTCGAATACGAGGAGCTGCCGGCGGTCATGGATCTCGAGAAGGCGCTCCAGGCCGGCGGCCCGAAGTCTCACACCGACGGGCCGGACAACGTCGGTTGGGACATCCCCTACACGGGACCCGAGGTGACCGAAGCGGCTTTCAAAGAAGCCGACGTGGTGGTGAAAGAGAGGATCCTCCAGAACCGACTGGCGCCCGTGCCGATGGAGCCACGCGGCGTGATTGCGGATTTCGAGGGCTTCGACAACAAGCTCACAATCTGGCTTTCGAGCCAGAGTCCGCACTTCATCCGGCTGTTCGTCTCGGGTTCGCTCGGTCTCAAGGAGAGCCAGGTGCGGGTGATCTCGCCCGACGTCGGGGGCGGATTCGGAAGCAAGATCAGCCCCTACCCCGAGGACTACCTGGTGCCGGCGCTTTCCCGGATTGCGTCGCGGCCGGTCAAGTGGATCGAGACGCGGACGGAATCGATCCAGAACGCGACCCACGGCCGGGGCCAGTTCTACGACGTCGAGGTCGCGGCCAAAAAGGACGGCACGCTGCTTGCGATGCGGCTCACGCAGTACCTGGACCTTGGCGCCTATCACGGCACGTTCGGCGGCTTCCAGGCGGTGGCCTGCCTGATGGCGGGTGGCGCGTACAAGTGGCCGGGCGGCATCTCGGCGCGAACGATTGGAATCCTGACCAACCGCGTACCGACCGATCCCTACCGCGGCGCGGGACGACCTGAGGCGACGCACCTGGCCGAGCGGATGATCGACCTCGTCGCCCTCGAGCTGAAGATGGATCCGGTCGACGTTCGGCGGAAGAACTTCATCCAGCCCAAAGACTTTCCGTTCACTCAGAACTTCGGGCTCGTCGTCGACTCGGGCGACTACGACAAAGCCCTGGACAAGGCGCTGGAGCACGCCGGTTATGCCGAGCTGCGCAAGCGGCAGGCCGAACTTCGCAAACAGGGCAAGTTCATGGGCATCGGATTCTCGACGTGGATCGAGCTATGTGGCTTCGGTCCGAGCGCGGCCACAGCTCCTGCGACCGGCGGAATCGCGCTCGTCGAGTCGGCGCAGGTGCGGGTGACTCCGACGGGGTCGGTGCTCGTCTACACCGGCACCCATTCCCATGGACAGGGACACGAGACGACCTTCCCTCAGATCGTGGCCGACCAGCTCGGCGTGCCGATGGACAGCGTCGAGCTACGGCACGGCGACACGGCCGAGGGCACCGCGTTCGGTTATGGGACTTACGGGAGTCGGAGCCTGGCCGTCGGCGGCGTCGCGATAAGCAAGGCGGTCGGCAAGGTCATCGACAAGGGCAAGAAGCTCGCCGCCCACATGCTCGAGGCGGCCGAAGAGGACGTCGTGTTCGAGCACGGCAGCTTTCACGTCAAGGGATCTCCGGACAAGTCGAAGCCGTTCGGCGAAGTCGCGTTCGCGAGCTACGGCATGAGCCTGCCCGAGGGTATGGAGCAGGGGCTGGAGGCGGTCGCGTACTTCGACCCGCCCAATCTTGTCTGGCCATTCGGCACCCACATCGCCGTGGTCGAGATCGACGGTGAGACCGGCGACGCGCAGATCACGAAGTACGTCGCAGTGGATGACTGCGGAAACATCATCAACCCGATGATCGTCGACGGCCAGATCCACGGCGGCGTGGCGCAGGCCATCGGCCAGGCGCTTTATGAAGAGGTCGTCTACGACGACGACACGGGACAGCTCAGGACCGGGACGCTGACCGACTACATGATCCCGTCGGCCAACGAGATCCCGATGATGATCGTCGACAAGACGATCACACCGTCTCCGACCAACGACCTCGGCGTGAAGGGAATCGGAGAGGCCGGCACGATCGCCGCCAGCGCAGCTGTGATCAACGCCATCTGCGACGCGCTGAGCCCACTCGGCATCAAGCACGTCGACATGCCCGCGACGCCGGACAGGCTCTGGAAGATGATGAAGGAGGCACGCAAGTGATCCCCGCCGCATTCGAATACTCCCGCGCCTCCTCGGTGGAGGAGGCATCGAAGCTTCTCGGCAAGTACGGTGAAGACGCCAAGGTCCTCGCGGGCGGCCACAGCCTCATTCCGCTGATGCGCCTTCGCCTCGCGCAGCCCACCGCCCTCGTCGACATCAACGGCATCAAAGACCTCGACCACATCACCGAGCGCGGCGGCAAGCTGCACATCGGCGCATTGACCCGGCACGTGACGATCCAGAACTCATCGGTCGTCAAGGACAAGCTGCCGCTGCTCGCCGAGATCGCGGGCGAGGTCGGCGACAACCAGGTCCGCAACATGGGCACGATGGGCGGCGTCATCGCTCACGCCGACGCGGCGGGCGACTACCCGACGCTCGCCCTTATCCTCGACGCGGAGGTCGTGACCAACCAGCGCACCATTCCCGCGCGCGACTTCTTCAAAGACCTCTTCACCACGGCGCTTGGGCCGGACGAGGTCGTCACGGAGGTCGTGTTCCCGGCAGCCAACGGGCCGCACAAGTACGTGAAGTTCCGACGCCGCCTGTTCGACTGGGCGATCGTTGGGGTCGCCGCGCAGAAGATCAACGGCGACTGGAGGATCGGCCTCACCAACGTCGGTCCGACCCCGGTGCGGGCCAGGGCCGTCGAGGACGCTCTGAAGAGTGGAGCGAAGGCGGAAGACGCGTCGCAGCACGCGTCCGACGGCCTGGACCCGGCGGGCGACCTGCGCGCGAGCCCCGAGTACAAGAAGCACCTCGCCCGTGTTCTGACCAAGAGGGCGATCAACCAGGCTGAAGGCAAGTAGAAGGCTGGGGTGGCTCGACCGTCTTAGTCGAGCCACCTCGTACTCTTTGTCACCGTGACCGCAGTCGCGTCTATCGAGGAGATCGAACGCCTTCTGCGCGACCGCCGCTAT
>DATKFA010000293.1:0-8476 GCA_035511715.1 Candidatus Acidiferrum sp.
TCGGCAAGGAGCTCGTCGAGGGACGACTGACCCAGCACGGCGCGCAAGGTGGTCTGCGCGATCTGCGAAGAGGCGTTGATGTAGTTCAGCACCTGGACCACGGCCCTACGCGCGTCCACGACCTGGAAGTAGATGACGGCGTTGACCTTGGCCGTGACGTTGTCTTTGGTGATGATCTCCTGCGGCGGCACCTCGAGCGTGATCACCCGGAGGTCGATCTTGACGAGGCGGTCGACCCCGAACGGGATGATGAAGAAGAGGCCAGGCCCCTTGAGCGCGATCAGGCGCCCGAGCCGGAAGACGACTCCGCGCTCGTACTCGGCGGCGATGCGGAGGCTCGAGAAGAGCGCGATCAGGAGGATCACGACGATGACTGCAATGACGATGAGCGGGGCCGCGTCCACTTAGTTCTTCTCCTTCGCCTGTCCGTTTGCCTCTTTGATGTCGGGCGCGACCTCGAGCTCGAGTCCGCGCCGGCCGACCACACGCACCGGGGCTCCGGCCTCGATCGGCTTTTCGGCGCTGGCCTTCCAGAGAGCGCCTTTGACAAAGACTAGCCCCTCGGGCGAGATGGCCTCCCGCACCTCACCGACGGCTCCGACGATGCTCTCCGGGCCCGAGAACGCGGGCTGGCGCCTGGCCTGCCAGACCTTGCGGATGAAGAACGTGAAGAACGCTAGCGTCACCACCCCGGTGACCACGGAGACGATCGGGTTCACACCCAGACCGACCGGACCCGTGTTGATGAGAAATGCCATGCCGAGCACCAGCGCGAAGGCGCCGCCGACGGAGAGGAACCCATGGGTCGGCGCCTTGATGTCGGCGATGAACAGCAGCAGCGCAACCAGCATGAGCAGGCCGCCGGCGATGTTCACGGGCAGGTTCGCAAGCGAGACGATGGCGAGCACGCCCGCGATTCCGCCCACGACGCCCGGAAGAATCAGGCCGGGGTTGGAGAGCTCGGTGATGATGCCGTAACCGGCGACCAGGACCAGGAGCGCCGCGATCGTCGGGTCGATGAGCGCGTTGAGGAACACCTGCCAGAAGGGCATCGAAAAGTCGTCGACCACGGCGCCGGCGGAATGGATGGTCAGCGTGCCGTTGGTGCGTGGGACCTCGCGCCCGTCGATCTGCCGAAGCAGCGAGCCGACGTCGTTGGCCTCGAGGTCCGCGACGTGCAGACGCACCGCCTCCTCCGCGTCGATGTTCACGCTGTTACGGACGGCCTGCTCGGCCCAATCCGCGTTCCGTCCGTGTATCGACGCCAGGCTGCGAACGCGTGTCAAGGCGTCGTTCAGCACCTTGGCGCCGAGGTCGCCGGTCAGGTTGGCGCCGGACGCGTCGATGGGGTGCGCTGACCCGATGTTGGTCCCCGGAGCCATGGCGACTACGTCCGCGGCCTGGGCGACGAAAAGCCCTGCCGACGCGGCCCGCGCGCCGCTGGGATAGACGTAGACGACGACCGGCACGGTCGAGTTGAGCAGGTTGGTGACTATCTCGTCCATCGATGTGGAGATGCCACCGGGGGTGTTCATGACGACCAGCAGCGCGTCGGCGTGGTCGGCCTCGGCGCGATTGACGGAGGTCTGGATGTAGGCCGACATGATGTTGTTGATATCGCCGTTGAGGTCCGCCTGCTCGACGTGCGGGGTCGCGGCGGAAGCGTTCAGAGGCACGAGCACCGCAGCCGCGGCAAAGATCAGCCAGCCCAGCCGGAGGACCGATCTCGCGCGCATGCACCGAGTATGGCAAGCCTGTGTAAAACGTGGAACATTGGCTCTCCGGGAGGCGCTTCAGGCCGGGCGTAGAATCGGACGGCATGGGGTCGCAGCCGGTCCACTCGCGCGGTGACGACGCCGTTTTGCGCGACGTTCGAGAGCACACGCGAGCCAATCCTCCGCTCGATGCCGGCGAGGAAAGCCGCCTCCTGGAGCTGGCCGCGCGCGGAGACAAAGCGAGCCAGGAGCGGCTCGTGGCAGCCAAGCTCGCGATGGTCGTGCGGCTCGCGGAGAGCCGCGACGACAGGGGCCTTTCGGTCCCCGACCTGGTGCAGGAGGGATCGATCGGGCTTGTCGACGCCGTCCAGTCGTTCTCGCGGAGCGGCGCTCAGGACTTCGACGCGTTCGCCGAGCAGAAGGTCGCCGAGCAGATGGACGCTGCATTGGCAGCCGAGGCGGCGGCCGTGCGCGACGGAGAGCTGCTGGTGACCGCGGCGAACGATTACGAGCGCGTCGAGGTTTTGTTGAGCCGCGAGCTGCATCGCCCCCCGACCACGAGCGAGATCGCCGAAAAGCTGGAATGGACCGTCGAGCGCACGCAGTACGTAGCCGGCGTCGTCGCAGAGGCGCGGCGGAGACACGACGAAGAGCTGCTGGAGTTCATCGACCCGGACGCGATCGATTTCGACGACACCGTTGACGGCGAATAGCGCCCTGCGGCGCACCCCGCTCTACGACCGCCACGTCGCCCTGGGGGGTCGCATGGTCGATTTCGGCGGCTGGGAGATGCCCCAGCAGTACACGTCGATCCGCGACGAACACTTCGCGGTCCGCAAGGCGGCGGGACTTTTCGACGTCTCGCACATGGGCCGTTTCCGCATCACCGGCCCATCGACGAAAGCGTTCGTGCAGCGCCTGGTCACGAATGACGTCTCGGGCCTGGAACCGGGTCAGGCCCAGTACAACCTGATGTGCAACGAGGCCGGCGGGATCATCGACGACCTCGTCGTGTACTGCTCGGAGGACGGCTTTCTCGCCGTCGTGAACGCGTCAAATCGTGAGAAGGACCTCGATTGGATGCGTTTGCAAGCGCCCGCGGACGTGACCATCGAGGATCGCACCTTCGAGCTGAGCCTGGTTGCGTTCCAGGGGCCAGAGGCGCAGCGATTGATGCCGGCCCAACGGCTCGACGACATCCCGTACTTCGGATTCCGCGACGGCGAGGTCGCCGGGGTCCCAGCGGTCATCTCGCGCACCGGGTACACGGGCGAGGACGGCTTCGAGATCATGGTCAAGAGCGAGCGTGTCGGCCAGGTCTGGGACGCGATCCTCGAGGGCGGCGGGGAAAAGGGTGTCCTGCCGGCGGGTCTCGGTGCGCGTGACGCGGCCAGGCTCGAGGCCGCGCTGCGGCTCTGGGGTAACGACATGGACGAGACCGTCAACGCCTACGAGGCCGGTCTGGGGTGGACCGTCAAGCTCGCGAAAGGTGAGTTCGTCGGGCGCGACGCTCTGCAGAAGGTGAAAGCCGAGGGCCCGCACCGCACGCTGCTCGGGCTCAAGATGCAGCCCGGCGACATCGCCCGTCACGGCGCCGCCGTCTCCGCAGGTGGCCGGCACCTCGGCGTGATCACGAGCGGCACGCATTCCTTCTTCCTGGGCTACCCGGTCGCACTCGCGATGGTGGAAGCGCGATCATTGCAAGTCGGAGACAGGGCTGTGGTCGAGGTCAGGGGCAGGGAGGCTCCGGCCGAGGTTGTGAAGCTGCCGTTCTACCGCGGCTCCGCCCACTCAATCACGGAGAAGAAGGAGAGTCGGAATGGCTGACCGTCGCTACACCAAGACGCATGAGTGGGTCGCGGTCGACGGCAAGCACGCGACCGTCGGCATCACCGACTTCGCCCAGTCGCAGCTCGGCGACGTGGTGTTCCTCGAGCTCCCCAAGACCGGCCGCAAGCTCGACGCGGGCGAGACGTTCGGCGTCGTGGAGTCGGTCAAAGCGGCGAGCGACCTGTACTCGCCGGTCGCCGGCCGGATCAGCGAGGTGAACGACAAGCTCGCGTCCAAGCCGGAGCTGATCAACTCCGACCCGTTCGGCGAGGGCTGGATCTTCAAGCTCGACCTGGCGGGTGATCTGCCCGCCGACCTGCTCGACGAGGACGCGTACAAGAAGGTGACAGAGGCCTCGAACCACTAGGTTGCCGTACCTCGTCCATTCCCCCGAAGACCGCGCCGCCATGCTCGAGAAGCTGGGCGTCGAGTCGATCAACGACCTTCTCGTCGACATCCCCCAGTCGCTCCGACTGGACGGGCTTCAGCTGCCCAATGGCCTGTCTGAGCTGGAGACCATGGCTCAGGTGTCGGCGCTGGCCGGCCGCAACAAGGTTTATCCCGACCGCCTGACCTTTCGCGGCGGCGGCGTCTATCGCCGCTTCATCCCCGCGGCGGTGGCGGCGGTCACCTCCAAGCCCGAGTTCTACACGGCCTACACGCCGTACCAGGCGGAGGCCAGCCAGGGCACGCTCCAGGCGATCTTCGAGTACCAATCGCTGATCGCCGAGCTGACGGGCCTCGACGTCTCCAACGCATCCCTCTACGACGGGGCGACCGCGGTCGCCGAGGCGGCGATGATGGCCTTCGTCCACACGGGCCGGAACGAGGTGATCGTCTCGGGCTACGTCCACCCCGAGTACGTGCAGGTTCTGCGCGCCTTCGGCGAGGGTCGCGGGATCAAGGTCCGCAAGGGCGGTGAGCCCAACAAGAAGACGGCCGCGATCATCTTCCAGCAGCCGGACTTCCTGGGGCTGCTCGTCGACACGCGTGCTCTGACCGCGGCGGCGCATGACGCCGGTGCGCTCGCGATCGCGTGCGTCGACCCGATCAGCCTCGCGCTTCTTGCGCCTCCGGGTGAATACGACGCGGACATCGCGGTGGGCGAAGGCCAGCAGCTCGGTCTGGCACCGAGCTTCGGCGGACCGCACGTCGGCTTCATCGCCTGCAAGAAGGAGCTCGTGCGCAAGCTGCCCGGTCGCCTGGTCGGCATCGCCCACGATGCGCAGGGTCGCAGGGGTTTCGTGCTGGCGCTGGCCGCGCGAGAGCAGCACATCCGGCGCGAGAAGGCGACCTCCAACATCTGCACCAACCACTCCCTGTGCGCGCTGGCGGCGGCGGTGTACCTGACCTACATGGGGCCCTACGGCCTGCGCCAGGTCGCCGACGTCAGCTTCCGCAGGGCCCACGCCCTGGCCGAGCGGCTCCAGTCGCTGCCGGGTTGGGAGCTCGCGTTTCCCGAGCGCCAGTTCGTGAACGAGTTTCCGATGCGGGTGCCCAAGGCGCCGGCGTTGCTGCGCAGGCTCTCGCGCAAGGGGATCCTCGGCGGCCTGGAGGTCGGTCGTTGGTTTCGCGAGCTCAAGGGCGTGGTCACCTTCACCTGCACTGAGGTGAACGACGCCAGAGCGCTGGATGAGCTCGTGGAGGCCGTGTCGGCGTGACCGAGCCGCTCAGCTTCGAGCTCAGCCGTCCCGCCGTCGACCCACCGCGCCTGCCCGAGCCCGACGTCGGCGGCCCGGCGCCGGCGGAGGCGCTGCCCCGCGAGGCGCTGCGGTCCCGTCCGCTCGGCCTTCCGAGGCTGAGCGAGCCGGAGATCATGCGCCACTACAGCCGGCTCGCTTCTCTCAACTACTCGATCAGCGAGAACTTCTACCCGCTCGGCAGCTGCACGATGAAGTACAACCCGGTCGCCAATGAGCTGGCGGCCTCGTTGCCGGGGTTCGCAGGCCTGCACCCCTACCAGGACGAGGATTCGGTCCAGGGGGCGCTCGACCTGATGTGGAGGCTGGAGCGCGCGCTGTGCGCGGTCGTCGGTGTCGAGCGCGTCACTCTGCAGCCGGCCGCTGGGGCGCACGGTGAATGGACGGCGCTGCGGATGATCGCCGCCTTCCACGGATCACGGGGCGAGAACCGCACCGAGGTCCTCGTCCCGGATTCCGCCCACGGCACCAACCCGGCCAGCGCGGCGCTCAGCGGCTTCCAGGTCGTCGAGGTCAAGTCAGGGCCGGATGGCCGGATCAGCCTGGCCGACCTCGAATCCAGGCTGTCACCGAGGACCGCCGCGCTGATGCTGACGAACCCCAACACGTTGGGCCTGTTCGAGCGGGAGATCCTGGATATAGCGGAGATGGTGCACGCCACCGGCGCGATGCTGTACTACGACGGCGCCAACCTGAACGCCTTCATGGGCATCTGCCGGCCGGGCGACATGGGCTTCGACGCGGTGCACATGAACCTGCACAAGACGTTCACGACGCCCCACGGGGGAGGTGGACCCGGCGCCGGCCCGGTCGGGGTCAAAGCGGAGCTGGTGCCGTTCCTGCCGAGCCCGACGGTCGAGCGACAGAACGGTCACCTGACGCTCGACTACAAGCGGCCCCAGTCGATCGGCCGGGTGCGGAGCTTCTACGGCAACTTCGGGATGCTCGTGCGGGCGTACACGTACATCCTGGCGATGGGTGGAGATGGGCTGAGCCAGGCGTCGCAGGACGCCGTCCTGTCCGCCAACTACCTGCGCAAGTTGGTCGAGAACGACCTCGAGATGCCGCATGAGGGGCCCTGCATGCACGAGTTCGTCGCGAGCGCCCAGAACCTGCAGGCGAACGGAGTACGGGCCCTGGACGTCGCCAAGGCGCTCCTCGACAAGCAGTTCTACGCGCCGACCGTTTACTTCCCGCTGGTCGTCCCCGAGGCGATCATGGTCGAGCCCACCGAGACCGAGAGCAAGGCGACGCTCGAATCCTTCGCCGCCGCCATCAAGGAGATCGTCGCGCGGGCCAGGACCGACCCCCAGAGCCTTCACGCCGAGCCCACGAACCTGCCGGTCGGGCGCCTCGACGAGGTGGCCGCCGCGAGGCGGATCAACGCCTATCTGCAGGGGGCGAGCGACGACCCCGTTTTGAGGTGGAAGGCGCCTCCCGAAGGAACCTCCTGACGAGGGCTGTTAAGACCCCCTCCGGGGGCCTTTTTCGTATTCAAAATCCGGTAGAATTGGGATCCTGAAGTTCTGCCCAGTAAACCCGCAAATTTCTTCGCGCTGGGAGGGCCGAAAACCCCGGTCGCTGGGCGCTCGTAGGGCGCCCTAGATGGCTGTCAGAAAGCCACTTCCGGGGCCGGGCGCGCGCAGGGCGCACCCGGAGATTCGGAGCCCTCGAGCTCTAGGCGCGGACGTTGCCTACACCGCCGAGCAGATCCAGGTCCTGGAGGGCCGGGAGCATGTCCGGCGGCGTCCGAGCATGTACATCGGCTCGACCAGCTCCACAGGCCTCCACCACCTGGTCAACGAGGTCGTCGACAACGCCGTCGACGAGGCCCTCGCCGGCTATGCGACCAGGATCCTGGTCACCCTGTTCGAGGACGGCAGCGTCCAGGTCGACGACAACGGCCGGGGCATCCCGGTCGACATTCATAAGAAGGAAGGCGTTTCCGCGCTCGAGCTGGTCATGACCCGCCTCAACGCCGGCGGCAAGTTCGGCGGCGGCGGCTACAAGGTTTCGTCCGGCCTGCACGGCGTCGGCGTGTCGGCGGTCAACTTCCTCAGCGAGAAGCTCCAGGTCTGGGTCGAGCTTGGCGGCAAGACCTACTTCCAGGAGTACGCGCGCGGCGTGCCCAGGGCGGGCGTCAAAGCCATCGGCAAGGCCAACGGCACCGGCACCCGGGTCCGTTTCTGGCCCGACCCGCAGATCTTTCCCGACACCAAGTTCGACCGCGAGATCATCCAGCACCGCCTGCGCGAGATGGCCTACCTCAACAAGCGCCTCGAGATCGCGCTCGCGGACGAGGCGCTCGGCATCAAGAACACCTTCTACTTCGAGGGCGGCATCGTCGCGTACGTGCGCGCCCTCAACCGGGACAAGCAGGTGGTCAACGTGCCGCCGTTCTACATCGAGCGCGAGATCGAGGGCACGCAGGTCGAGATCGCGCTGCAGTACAACGAGACCTTTGTCGAGAACGTGGTCGCGTTCGCCAACACGATCCACACGACGGAGGGCGGGAGCCATGTCACCGGGTTCCGCTCGGCCCTGACCGCGGTTCTTAACCGCTACGCGCGCAAAGCCGGACTGCTCAAGGAGTCGGACCCGAACCTCACCGGTGAGGACGTGCGCGAGGGACTCACCGCGGTGATCAGCGTCAAGGTCCTCGAGCCGCAGTTCGAGGGCCAGACCAAGGGCAAGCTCGGCAACGCCGAGGTCCAGGGCCACGTGTCTCTGGCGATCACCGAAGGATTGACGCAGTACCTGGAGGAGAACCCCTCGGAGGGCCGGCGCGTCATCGAGAAGTCACTGACCGCGGCCCGCGCCCGCGAGGCTGCGCGTAAGGCGCGAGACCTGGTGCAGCGCAAGAGCTTGCTCGAATCGAGCACGCTGCCGGGGAAGCTCGCGGACTGCTCCGAGCGCGACCCCGCGCTGTGCGAGCTCTACATCGTCGAGGGTGACTCCGCCGGCGGCACCGCCAAGGGCGGCCGCGACCGGCGCACGCAGGCGATCCTCCCGCTGCGCGGCAAGATCCTCAACGTCGAGAAGGCGCGCCTCGACAAGGTCCTCACGTCAGACGAGATCCGCAACCTCATCACCGCGATGGGCGCCGGCGTCGGCGACAACTTCAACATCGACAAGATCCGCTACCACCGCATCGTGACCATGACCGATGCGGACGTCGACGGCAGCCACATCCGGACGCTTCTCCTCACTTTCTTCTTCCGCTATTTCCCG
>DATKFA010000294.1:0-6322 GCA_035511715.1 Candidatus Acidiferrum sp.
CGATCCGCGGCTTCAGGGGCGTGGAGCACCGCCTCGAGCTCGTCGGCGAGTGGGCGGGAGTGCGCTGGTACAACGACTCGAAGGCCACGAACCCCGACGCCGGACGGGTCGCGCTCACCGCGTTCCCGGGCGCGCCCGTGATTCTGATCGCCGGCGGATACGGGAGCGATTTCGACCTGCGCGAGTGGGTCGCGGATGCGCTGGCCAACACCGAGGCTGTGATCCTCATCGGCGCCTCCGCGGTCGAGCTGGCGGAGGCGCTTCGCGACCACCCGCACGTGGTGCGGGCCGGGACGCTCGACGAGGCTGTCTCGACAGCCGCGGCTCTGGCACGGCCGGGCGCCGTCGTGGTGCTAAGCCCCGCCTACAAGAGCTTCGACATGTTCAAGGACTTCGAGGACCGCGGCAACCAGTTCAAAGAGCTGGTTCGCAAACGGTTTGCGGCATGAATCCAGGAGGCGCGGGACGCGCGTCCTGGACGGGCTCTGCCGGCACCGCTGCCGACTCCATCGCCCGGCCCCAGCCCGACCGCTACCTCCTGTTCACGACCGTGCTGCTCTGCGGAGCGGGTCTCGTGATGGTCACGAGCGCGAGCGTCGCGTTCGCCTACACGCAGCACCAGTCGGCCTTCTACTACGCGGAGCGGCAGGCCGGCTGGATGGTCATCGGCTTCGCCGCGCTCTTTGTGCTGGCCCGGATCGACTACCGGCGCGTGCGGCCCCTCGCCCCCGCGGGAGCCGTGGCGGTGGCGCTGCTGATGCTGCTCGTCCTGGTTCCGCACATCGGTGTGGACATCAACGGCGCGAGGCGCTGGTTCGACGCGGGACCACTCGGGACGTTCCAACCATCCGAGCTCGGCAAGCTCGCCTTCGCGGTCTTCATCGCGCACTGGATCGACCGTAACGCCAAGCGCATGGGCGACTTCAACCAGGTGTTCGTGCCCTTCGCCGCGATGCTGGCGGGCGTGCTGGTCCTGCTGATGCTGGAGCGCGACCTGGGCACGGCCGTCGTCACGGTCGGCATATTCGTCAGCGCGTACTGGGCCGGAGGTGGCCGCCTCCGCCACATCATCCTTCTGGTCGCCGTGCTCGGCCTGGCCTTTGTGGCCGTCACGCTGCTCGAGCCGTACCGTATGGGCCGGCTCACCGCGTTCAAGAATCCGTGGGCGGACCCTCTCGGTGCAGGCTTTCAGGCCACCCAGTCCATCTACGGGCTTGCGTCAGGGGGCATCTTCGGGGTGGGGATCGGCCACTCGATCGAGAAGTACGGCTGGCTGCCCGAGGCGCACACCGACTTCATCTTCGCGATCATCGGCGAGGAGACCGGCCTGGTCGGCACGACGCTGGTGATGCTCGGCTTCATAGCCTTCGGCATCCGCGGCTACCGAGCATCGCTCCGCGCTCCCGACCGGTTCGGTATGGCGCTCGCGGCGTCGATCACTACCTGGGTCACGTTCGAGGCGCTTCTCAACATGGCGACCGTCACCAACACCCTGCCGATCACCGGGGTCCCGCTTCCGTTCTTCAGCTACGGCGGCACCGCGCTGGCGACCACCCTGGCCGCGGTCGGCGTGCTCCTGAGCATTGCCCGCCACGGGTCGGGCCCGGCGCTCGGCAACAATCGGAGTAGTGATGAGGCTTTTGATCGCTGGCGGCGGGACCGGCGGGCACCTGTTTCCAGCGCTCGCGGTCGCGCGGGCGTTTCGCGCTGAGGAGCCGGATGGCGCCGTCCTCCTCGTCGGCCGCGTTGGCGGTCCCGAGGAACGGCTCGTACCCGAGGCCGGGTTCGACCTCGCGACCATGCGGATTCGCGGGCTCGACCGCGACGCCCCGTGGAAGAACCTGGCCCTCCCAGCCCTCGTCCCGCTTGCGTTCAGCGCCGCCCTCCGCATCGTTGACAGGTTCCGGCCCGACGTTGTGCTCGGCATGGGCGGCTACGTGATGGCGCCCGCGGTCGCAGCCGCCCGGATGCGCCGCATTCCTTATGTATTGCATGAGAAGGACGTGAGGCCGGGCCTGGCGACGCGGTTCTTTGCCGGCAGGGCTGCGGCGGTATGCACGACCTTGCCGGGCACCGAGACGCGGTTGCCCGGCGTCCGGGTCGTGATGACGGGCGTGCCGCTGCGCGCCGGATTCCAGGCCCGAACTCCAGACGTGCCGCCTCGCCGCCTGCTCGTCACCGGCGGGAGCCAGGGCGCGCGGCGCATCAACGAGGCGGTCTGGTCCGTCCTCGACGAGCTTTGCGCGACCTTCGAGGAGGTAATCCATGTCGCCGGGCAGCAGGGGATCGATGGAATCAAGCGCCACGCTCGGCCTCGCTACATAGGCCTGCCCTTCGTGGAAGAAATGCCGGCGTTGATGGGTCGAGCCGACCTGCTCGTCAGCCGCGCCGGCGTGGGCACGATCGCCGAGGCCGCACTGGTCGGGCTGCCGATGATCCTCATCCCCGGAACGTTCGGCGGCGGCCACCAGGAGGAGAACGCAGTCGCGCTGGTCGCCGCCGGCGCCGCGGTCCGCGTCGCCGACGCCGCGCTTACGGGCGATTCGCTGGTGCGGGCCATCTCGAGCCTCGACGGGGAGCGCTTGCGCTCGATGGCGAGGGCCTCGGCCGCGACCGGACGGGGCGACGCGGCGCAGCGCGTTCTGGGCGTGCTTCACGAGGTCGCGAAGAAGTGAGGGTTCATCTGATGGGCGTGGGAGGCGCGGGCGTATCCGCGCTCGCCCGGGTGTTCCTTGCACGAGGCGACGAGGTAAGCGGGTGCGACCTGAAGGAATCCGAGACGACCGCCGAGCTCGAGGACGCCGGCGTCAGGGTCCTGGTCGGCCACGACCCCGAGCACGTCCTGGGCCAGGACCTTCTCGTCTACTCCGGCGCCATCAAGAAGTCGCCGGAGCTCGACGCGGCGCGGGCGATGGGCGTCAAGGTGCTGAGCCGCGCCGAGATGCTGGCCAAGCTCATAAATGAGAGCGACTCGATCGCGGTCGCGGGCACCGCGGGCAAGACGACCGTCACGCACATGGTCGGCCACATACTGGTCACGGCCGGCTATGACCCGACCGTTCTGGTCGGGGACGGTGCGAGCGCGCGTGCCGGTCAGTCGGAGTGGCTCGTGGCCGAGACCGACGAGTCGGACGGGACGCTGACGCTGCATCACCCTCAGCGCGCGATCGTGACCAACATCGAGCTTGATCACCCCGATCACTTTCGCGACGTCAGCGCGGTGCGCGATCTGTTTCAGTGGTTCATCGAAGGCTTGCCGAAGCAGGGGCTTGCCGTCTTGTGCGCGGACGACGACCTGGCGCGCGAGCTGAAGCCGAAGGCGCGCAAGGTCACCTACGGCTTTCGGAACGATGCGACCTATCGCTGCGAGCCGGAGCGGCCCTTCCCGATCTATCGCGGCGTCGACCTGCTCGGTCGCATCAACCTCCGCCAACCCGGCCGGCACAACATCCAGAACGCGACCGCCGCGGCTGCGCTGGCGCTCGAGCTGGGCATCGGGTTTGACGACGTCGCCGCCGCTCTGCAGACGTTCCCCGGCGCGCACCGGCGCATGGAGTTTCTTGGCACTTTCCAGGGCGCCGCGGTCTATGACGACTACGCGCATCATCCGACCAAGGTCCGCGCGACGATCGAGGCTGCACGCGAGCTGCGCCACCGTCGACTGATCGCGGTATTCCAGCCCCACCGTTACTCACGCCTGAACGCGCTAATGCACGACTTCGCGCGCTCATTCAACGGCGCGGATCGGGTCTTCATCCTCGACACCTACAGCGCGGGCGAGGACAACGTCTCCGGCGTCCTCGCCGCAGACCTCGCGCACCAGATCCCGCAAGCCCTCTACGTCGGCAGCTTCGAGCGCGCGCAGGAGGCGCTGGAGGAGATCGTCGGGCCCGACGACCTCGTGCTGTTGATGGGCGCCGGTGACATCAAGAAGTTGGGCGATGACCTGGCGCACAAAATCTAGCCTCGCGTGGCTGCGAGGCCTGCCAGGGATCAAATCGGACGAGCCGCTCGCGTCGCGGACGTCGTTCGGCATCGGCGGGCCGGCGGAGTTCTTTCTCGAGCTTGCGCGTCCCGAGGCGATCGAGAAAACGCTGGATGGCGCCGCGGAGCGCGGCGTTCCTTACCTGCTGCTCGGCGCCGGGACCAACCTGCTGATCGCCGACCGCGGCGTCGACGGTCTCGTCCTGCGCGTCGTCAATCGCGAGCACGAGATCGAGGGCACTCGCGTCCGGGCGGGCGCGGGGCTGAAGATGATGCGACTCGCGCGCATCGTCGCCGACGCGAACCTGCGCGGCTTCGAGTTCGCCATCGGCGTTCCCGGCACGGTCGGCGGCGCCGTCTACCAGGATGCAGGGTGCTGGGGCAAGGAGATCCGCGAGGTGCTCGTCGGCGTCACGGGGTTCGTGCCGGGTCGCGGCGTGCACACGTGGAAGCCGTCCGACCTGCACTTCGGCTACCGCACGTCGGCGCTGCGCGATGGCCCGCTCCACGGGGCGCTCGTCGTCTCGGCGACGGTGCAGCTCGAGCGCGGCGACGGGGAAGAGGCGAGGCAGCTCATGGCCAGGCTGACGCGCGAGCGCAACGAGACGCAGCCCATCAAGACCAAGAACTGCGGCAGCGTGTTCAAGAACCCGCCGGGAGATTCCGCGGGACGCCTCGTCCAGGCGGCCGGGCTGAAAGGCGCGCGGGAAGGCCAGGCGGTGGTCTCGGCGCTGCACGGCAACTTCATCGTCAACGAGGGAGGCGCGACGGCTGCCGACGTGCGCCGCTTGATCGAGCGGGTCATGGCCGAGGTGAAGCGCCGCTTCGGTGCGCAGCTCGAGCCCGAGGTCGAGCTGGTGGGCCGCTGGTAGTGAGGATCGCGGTCCTGAGGGGAGGGAAGTCGGCGGAGCGCGACGTGTCGCTGCGCTCCGGCGCGCAGGTCGCCAAAGCGCTGCGCGGGCGCGGTCACGAGGTCACAGAGGTCGACCTCGACGCCGAAGCCTGGGACACGCTGCGCGACGGTGGTTTCGAGTGCGTGTTCAACGCCCTCCACGGACGGTTCGGCGAGGACGGGACTGTGCAGGGAATGCTCGAGCTGCTCGGCCTGCCGTACACCGGCTCCGGCGTCCTGGCTTCGGCGCTGTGCATGGACAAGGCGCGATCCGGCCGGATCCTGGCCGCGATCGGTCTTCACGTCCCCGAGTTCGAGGAGATGGAGATCAAGGAGGGCGTCGCGGCCGAGGTGGTCGAGCGGTTGGTGGCGCGCTTCGGGCTGCCGCTGGTCGTCAAGCCTGTGCGCGAGGGATCGACGATCGGGCTCACCATCGCGCGCGACGTCGACGAGGTTGCGAGCGGCCTTGTGCTGGCGGGACGCTACGACCGCCGGGTGCTCGTGCAGCGGTTTGCAACGGGCACCGAGGTGACGATCGGCGTGCTGGCGACACCAGAGCTACAGGTCCTGCCGACCCTCGAGATCGTCAGCGAGAACCCCGTGTACGACTACGACGCGAAGTACACGGCGGGAAAGTCGCACCACATCATCCCGGCGCGGATCCCCGAGGCGGCGCGTGCCTCCGCGTCGGACGCGGCGGCGCGCGCGTTCAGGGAGCTGGGCTGCTCCGGAATGGCGAGGGTCGACATCATCGTCGACGCGTCGGGCGCGCCCTGGTTGCTCGAGGTCAACACCGTCCCCGGCCTGACGGAGCTCTCACTCTTGCCCGATGCCGCGCGCGCCGCCGGGATTCCATTCGACGAGCTGTGCCAACGATTGGTCGACCACGCCGTGGGACGGCACCAACGGTACGTGGGGCCTGCGGCTACATGAGGTTTCGCCGCCGCGCCGCTTCGCGGAGCTCGACGCTTCCCCGTGCACCGTGGCCCAACGGGCTGGAGCGGACCGAGCCGCTTCGCGGCCGCCTGTGGACGCGGCCGGAGAAATCGGTCCGGGAACCCGACGTGCCATGGACCCGTCGCGTCATCGCGACCCTGGTCGCCGGCCTCGAGGCGGCGCTGCTGGGTTGGCTCTGGTTTGGCCCGGCTCTCGCGATCCACACCGTGGATGTCGTCGGCGCGGGGCACCTGACCGCGGGGCAGGTCGCGCAGGCGGCCGGCCTGCAGGGCAGCTCTTCGCTGCTTTCGGTCGATGCCGTCTCGGCGCAGCAGCACCTGCTCGACCAGGTGTGGGTCCGCACCGCGACGGTCCAGCCGCAGCTCCCCGGCACCGTCACGGTGCAGGTCAGTGAGTGGCAGCCAGTCGCGGCCTACCACGCCGGCTCGTCGGCGAAGCTGTTTCTGCTGTCGAGCCAGGCGGTCGTGCTTGGTCCGACGCCCAGCTCCG
>DATKFA010000295.1:0-2668 GCA_035511715.1 Candidatus Acidiferrum sp.
GAACGCGTCCCTGCGGTACGTCCTGCGGATGATGTCTCCGATGTAGTCGCCGTTGACGAGCAGCTCGTTGGCCTCCTGGATGGAACGCCGGTCGGCCCAAGCGACGAACCGTGTGGCACGGAGGACGACGGCCGCGAGCAGGCGGTAGTCCGGATTCGACACCCACCCCGTCTGGCGGTCGATGTTGCGTGGATAGACGAGACGGTTCGGCTGGTTGAGGTAGACGACGTAAGGCACGTCCATCAGGCGCGCCGCCCACCATGCGATCCACGCGCTGGGCTGGTTGCAGCCGACGATCGCGTCGACGCCACGGAAGCGCCACGCATAGAGCGGCATGAGCAGCGACGTCGCCGCCATCTGAATCGCCTCGCGGAACGGCACCCAGCCTGGCAGCTGAGGCAGGAACGTCTTCACCCGTACCTCCCCGATCAGGTCCGGGTAGCAGCGCGAAGCGTCGACCGTCGGTGCGTAGCACTCCACGTCGTAGCCACGCCGGCGCAGGCCGAGGACCTCCTCGATGACGATGCGCTCGCCGCCGCCCGAGTAAGTGAACCCGCAGTGGAAGACCGCGATCTTGCGTGGCCCGGTCGCTCGGGCGCGGCGACGACCGCCGAGAAGGAAGAAGCTCGCTGCGCCGAGCATCAGGGCGTAGCCGGCCGTGATCGCGTGGTAGAGGACGATCGCGCCCGCCGCGACGTTCGCCGCGAGCCCGAGTCCCACGCCCAGCACCAGCGATCCCGCGACCTCGAGGTTGCCGAGGTAGCCCGGGCCCGCGGGGACCGCAAAGCTCAGCAGGAGCGCGGGGTAGGCCGCCATCGCTTTGAGCACCGGCACGTCGACGCCGACCGCCGCGAAAAGCAGCGAGAAGCTGAATGCATCGATGACCAGAGCGAGCGCGGTCAATGCTGCGAGCCGCGCCGCCAGCTCGGGCGTCCACAATCCGCGGGCGCCGGCGCGGAAGGCAAATGCCTGGCCGGCAAGGCCGGACGCGACGCGCGCGGGAAGTACGCGGCGTAGCAGCTTGGACCTTGTGATGCGCGGCCCGGCCACGGCTGTGCCGAGGACGGCGGCCAGCAGCGCCACCGCGAGCGCGGCCGCACCGGCGAGCCCCCTCGGCGCGTGGACCGCCCCGGTCACGGCGACCACCTCCAGAGCCGCGAGGACCACGGCCACGCCGGCGAGGTCGCAAGCCTTGTCGATCACGATCGTCGCGAGCGCCGACCCGGCGGGGATGCGGTGCCTTCTCCACAACCACCACGTGCGCGCCGCGTCGCCGGTGCGGATGGGCAGCACGTAGTTGAGCAGTCCGCCGGCCGCGTTCATGGCGAAGGCGCGCACCATCCCGACCGGGGCAAGCGGGCGGAGCAGGATCAGCCATCGCCTTGCCCGCAGCGCGCTGGTGAAGGTCGCCAGCGCGATCATCAGCACAACCGCCCACCAGTTGCGGACATGCGCGTGGCTGAGGATCTCCGGCAGCGACACCGTGCGCAGCCACAGCCACAGCAGGACGACACCGACCGCGGTCTGCACGCCGAGCCGGATCCAGGCCCTACGCGAGGACGCGGGCCGGTTGGGACCTATTGAATGCAAGCCATCGCCCCAAGCGGCCCATTGGGCAGCCAACGCGGCATCGAGAGCATCATCCGGCGCCTTCCTCGACGTAAAGCGCCGCGCTCAGCTCGGCGCTGTCGAACCGTCGGTGACCTCCTGGCGTCGTGATGGTGGGCCGGAGCCGGCCCTTGCGGACGGCCCGATTGAGCGTCGGCTGGCTGACGCCGAGGAGCTTTGCCGCCTGGCCTGTCGTGATCAGGCGCGCCCCTAGCAGCTCGTCGACCGCTCTGTCCGCAAACGCCTCGACATCGCCGGCGCTGAAGCGCCGGTGGCCGCCGGGAGTGATGAGCGCCGGATGCAGCAGACCACGCGCGACCGCGCGCGACACCGTCGCCTGGCTCACGCCAAGGCGGGCCGCCACATCCCGCGAACTGATCAATCTGTGCAAGGCGTTGTGCTGCGACTAACGAACCCATATCAAAAAGCAGTCGCGCTTTTGCATTGCTTCGAACTGGAGGCTTGGAATCTCCCGAGTGGGGCAGTCGTTTCGTCGTTGAAAATGTGCATAGATCGACGGGCGCATCGGTACATTCCGTGCCAAACTTTCCGCTGCGCAATTGCGCGGTGGGCCTTCAGAAAGGGCAGGAATCATTCTTAGTTAGAACCTCACCCCCCGCAGCCAAGCTCGGAGCCGGTGTCGAGAAATCGCCCGGCCCGAGCCTTTTTTAGGGGTTCTTCGCCCAGTCGGCGACGGCGTCCTTCCAGTGTCTTAGGGGGTGGTAGCGGATCGAAGCCAGGCAGCCGTTGGGCGGCCGCCGCGCGGGGGTCGGGAAGGCCTCGGTGGCGATCGATTCCACCTCCGTCGTGAGTCCTGATTCGGCCAGCACCGCGCGGGCGAGCTCGTCCCAACCTGCGCAGCCGTCCGCGACCGCATGGACAACGCCGGCGAACCTCTGGCCGGCCAGGTCAACCGCGGCCGCGGCAAGGTCGCGGGCGTAGGTCGGGTTGATGGTCTGATCCGAGACGATCCGCAGCCTCTCGCCTGCCCTCGCCCGCTGCACGACCCGCTCCGGGAAGCTGCGGCCGGTGGTGGTGCCGAAGACGGCGGCGGTGCGCA
>DATKFA010000296.1:0-3387 GCA_035511715.1 Candidatus Acidiferrum sp.
AGGCGCGGCTTCGGGGTTACCGCAAGGCGCTCGAAGAGGCGCACGTCGCCTTCGACGCAGGGCTGATCGACGAAGGCGGTTGGGACATCGCCGGCGGCCACGCCGGTACGCGACGTCTGGTGGAGCGGCATCCGGACGTCAGCGCACTCTTCGCCCAGAACGACCTCATGGCCATCGGTGCGCTGTCAGCCTTGCGCGAGGTTGGCCGAGAAGTCCCCAGCGATTGCGCGGTGGTGGGCTGCGACGACATCGACATGGCGCCGTACACCAGTCCGCCGCTGACCACGGTCCACGTGCCCTTCTACGAGACGGGCGCGGAGGCGATGCGGTTGCTGCTTGGAATGGTCTCGGACGGCCCCACCGGCGAGCGCAACGTGGTTCTTCCAGTGCACTTGATCGTCCGCGGCTCCAGCGTCGACGTCGCCGGTCACGACCAGCGCTGAAGCGGTCAACGGGAAAGGAAACGGCGCGTTAGCTCCAGGCCGCGCGCGTCGAGCGCCGCGAGTCGGTCGCTCGAGAATCGCAAGCCGCCGTAGCTCGTCACGTGCGCGGCCCACGCCTCCCGTTCCTCGATCTCCGGCCGGGCGACCATGTGGTCCGGGTCGTTCAGCCACAGCCGTCCGTTCATCCACGAACGCAGCGTGGTGATCCGGACAGTGTTCTCCAGGTCAAGCTGCGGATCCGGCTCTTCGGGCAGGACGTCGGGGCCGACCCGCATGACGTCGCACAGCCCGATGCTCGGAAGCAGCGGTGCACCGCCGATCAGAAGCGTCGCCTCCGGACCGACCGCGTCGCGGACGAGCTCCATGCCCCGCCGGTAGCGGTCGACGCCGGGTATGGCGGCGGCGTAGAGAAAGTCAAGCTTGAAAAAGGTGTAGCCCCATCCAACCCATGTGCGGAAAACGTTCGCGATGTAGTCGGCAGCGCCCGGTTTCGTGACATCGAGGATGCGCATCTCCTGGTCCCAGTGCCTGCCCGCGCCGAGGTCCGGGACGAGCCAGTCCGGGTGCTTTTTCGCCAGCGCGCTGCTGGGCGCCACCATGAACGGCGGAATCCAGATACCCGCCCGCATGCCCGCGTCGGTGATGCGGTGCGCAAGACGTTCCACGGACCCGAACGCGGCCCGGGCGTCGAGCCAGTCGCCGATGTCGGACTCGTAGCCGTCGTCGAGCTGCACGATCTCGATCGGCAGATCGAGACGCCGCGCCGATTCGACGTTCTCGAGCACGTCCTCCTCCGTGACGTGCTTGAAGTAGTACGACCACGTCGACCACCCGGGCGGGATCGACCTAACGGCGCCGATGCTCAGACGATCGCCTACGGCCTCGAGCGCGGCTCGCAGCGTCGCGCCCGTGACCGCTTCGACATCTCCATCGGCCGACAGCTCCCAGCGACCCCGCTTCTCCCGCAGGCGCAGCGTCGGCACCTCGTGATCCGGACGGGGAGCAAACCATGCCCGCGCGGGCTCGTCGGGCGTGGCGACCGCAAGCACGCCTTCCGCCTGGATCACGCCCTCGGGCACCGGCTTGCCGGGGCGGAACATCACGGTCTGCGCCCTCGCGTCCCTTGCCTGCGGCGACGTCTGGCCCGGCCGGTATACGTCCACACCACTCCAGGTCTGCCACCCCTCGGCGTAGACCTCGCCGGCGAGCGGGAGGTCGGCGATCGCGCGGAAGCTCATCGCGCCAGCGTGCCGGCCACGTGCTCGTAGAACGGATCGCCGGGCCGGATGGAGCCGTTCTGCACGGCCGTGCGTGTAGCCGCTGACTTGTACAGCGCCGAGATGAGCTCGATGGTGGGTCGGTGCTCAGCCGCCGACGCGGGCGCCGGGCGGCCGGCCTCCAGCGCATCGAGCACGTCGGCGAGCTGCGCCGAGTGGACGCCGGGGACGTCGGACGGAATCGAGCTCCACGCCCGCAGCACCTCCTCGGCATCCGGCGCGGGCGTGCAGAGCCAATCCCCGTTGCTGTAGGCGTACAGGCAGGCGACCTCGAACGTGGCCTGCTGGAAGTCGAAGCGAAGACGCGTCTCCTCGTGCGGTGAGCAGACGCTGCTCACGACGCTCCCGAGTGCGCCGCTGGCGAAACGGAGCACCGCCAGCGAGACATCCTCGACCGCCATGTCGTGGTCGAGCGTCGCCACCGTCCCATCGACCTCGCGCCACTCGCCCATCAGCCAGAGGAGGAGGTCGATGGCGTGGATGCCCTGGCCCATCGTCGCCCCGCCCAGCTCTGTGTCCCACCGGCCGCGCCACGGCGCGGAGTAGTAGACGGCGTCGCGGTACCAGGTTGTCTGACACAGCGCGAGCAGCGCACGCCCCGGCACGCCGTCGGCGATGAGCCGCTTCAGGTGCTTCGCCGCCGACCCGAACCGCCACTGCACGACGCCTGCGCAGAAGCGCCCCGACCTCGTCTCGGCGGCTTCGATCCGGTCGAGCTCGGCGAGAGAACCGCAGAGCGGCTTCTCGCAGAATACGGACGCGCCCGCCTCCAGCGCCTCGACCGCAAGCAAGGCGTGGGTCGCCGGCGGCGTGCATATATGGATCAGGTCTGGGTGCTCGGCGGCCAGCATCGCGGCCGCCGACGGGTAGGCGTGAGGGATCGAATGCGTCTCGCAGAAGTCCGCCAGCCGGCGCGGGTCGACGTCGGTCGCCGCCACCAGCTGGACGCGGGCGCCGGCGGCGTGAAGGCTGCGCGCGTGCTCCGAGGCGATGCCGCCGGTGCCGACGATGGCGGCTCGTAACGTCATCGCGTCAATCGAGGTTAAGGAAGGTCAAGTCCGGCATTGCTTCATTCATCATTCTCGGCCGTGGCACCGCTTCGACTGCTGCAGGTGGGTCTCGGTCCGCACGGCCGGAACTGGGCCCGGCAGGTGCTGCCTCAGGTCCCGGAGATCGATGTCGTCGCCTACGTGGACAAGGACCCCTACGCGCTCGACGCCGTCCGCGCCGAGGCCCACGTACCGGCCGACCGCTGCTTCGAATCGCTGCATGAAGCGGTCGCGGCCACCCAGCCGCAGGCGGCGCTGAACACCACCGCGATGGCGTCCCACGTACCGGTGACGCGGCTCCTGCTCGAGGCCGGCCTTCACGTCCTGGTCGAGAAGCCGTTCGCGCCAACCCTCGCCGACGCGCAGCTTCTCGTCGAGGAGGCGCGCATGCGCGACCTCGTCGTGATGGTGAGCCAGAACTACCGCTTCTTCCCCGCCCCGCGGACGATCGCGGCGATGGTCCACGAGTCGGCGCTGGGCAGGCTGTTCGAGGTCTCGATCGATTTCCGCCGCTACTCGACGGCGGGGGCCAACGGCCGCGGCCGGCACCACCTCGAGGAGCAGCCGCTGCTGGCCGACATGTCGATCCATCACTTCGATCTCCTGCGCCTGATCCTC
>DATKFA010000297.1:0-5692 GCA_035511715.1 Candidatus Acidiferrum sp.
TTTCCCTGAACCTGCGCCGCCCGCCTGGTCGAGAGGCCTACCCAGGCGACGTTTTCTACCTGCACTCTCGCCTGCTCGAGCGCGCGGCGAAGATGAACCAGGCGCACGGCGGCGGCTCGCTCACGGCCCTTCCAGTCATCGAGACGCAGGCCAACGACGTCTCGGCGTTCATCCCGACCAACGTCATCTCCATCACCGACGGCCAGATCTACCTGCAGGCCGACCTGTTCAACGCCGGCCAGCGCCCCGCCCTCAACGTAGGCATCAGCGTGTCCCGCGTCGGCGGTGATGCCCAGACCAAGGCGATGCGCCAGGTCGCGGGCAAGCTCCGCCTCGACCTCGCCCAGTACCGGGAGCTGGCGGCGTTCGCCCAGTTCGCCTCCGACCTCGACACCCAGACGCGCAATCAGCTCGAGCGCGGCGCGCGTCTCACCGAGCTTCTGAAGCAGGACAAGTACCAGCCTGTGCCGCTGCGTGAGCAGGTCGCTGTGCTGTATGCCGGCACCCAGGGACACCTCGACAAGGTTCCGGTCAACCGAGTGCGCGAGTGGGAGGCCGGCTTCGTCCGCTTCCTGAAGAGCGAACGCGCCGGCGTCCTCGCGGAGATCGAAAAGCAGAAGGCCCTCGACGACAACCTGTTCGCGCGGCTCAACGCAGCGATCTCGACCTTCAACCACCAGTTCGGAGTCGAGGGTTACCAGGACCAGCCAGACACCGCCGCCCAGCCGGCGACCGCAAGCAAGGCGAAGTAGTTGCCCGCGTTCAGGGACATCGTCCGCCGCATCGACTCGATCAAGAACACGCAGAAGATCACCAAGGCGATGCAGGTGGTGGCGGCGACGCGCCTGCGACGCGCGCAGGCTGCGGTCCAGGCCACACGTCCTTACGCGGACAAGATGGTCGAGGTTCTGCAGACCGTGGGCGAGCGCGCCTCGGAGTACAAGCACCCGTTCCTGGTCCGGCGCGAGGGAAAGCGGGCGGTGATGATCCTGGTCACGACCGACAAAGGCCTGGCCGGCGCGATCAACGTCAACAACATCCGCGCCGCCACCCGCTACATGCAGGAGAACTATCCCGATCGGCCCCGCTACGTGACGCTGGGGCGCAAGGGCCGGGACTTTCTCCTGCGCTTCCGCCGCGACGTCATCGCGGAGGTCAGCAACCTGCCCGATCGGCCTAGCCAGGGCCAGGTCCTGCCGGCCGTCACGGTTGCGCTCGACGAATACACCAAGGGCACCGTCGACGCCGTCCTCCTCTGCTACGCCAAGTGGGTCTCCACTCTCCGCCAGGAGCCCACGATTCGCGTCCTGATTCCGGCGGAGATTCCCAAGCGCGAAGTCGAGTCGACCGGACCGCGCGCCGACTACATCTACGAGCCGGACCCGGAGTCAGTGCTCGACGGCCTTCTGCCGCGGTACGTCGAGACGCAGGTCTTCCAGGCGGTGCTGGAGAACAAGGCCAGCGAGTACTCGGCCAAGATGATCGCGATGCAGAACGCGACCAACGCGGCGGGCGACCTCATCGATTCATTGACCCTTTCCGCCAACAAGGTCCGCCAGGCGGGAATCACGACCGAGCTGATGGAGATCGTGAGCGGCGCTGCGGCGCAGCAGAGTCAAAGCTGAGGAAGGAGATCGAGATGGCCAAAACGAAAAAGAAGAGCGCGGCGCAGCCTCCGAGCAAGACAACGCGACAGGGCCACATCGCGGAGGTCATCGGCGCCGTCGTCGACGTCGAGTTCGAGCCCGGGTACCAGCCGGAGCTGTTCGAGGCCCTGGAGGTCACGACCCAGGAGGGCCGCATGGTCGTGCTCGAGGTCGAGTCCGACAGGGGCGACAACACGGTTCGCTGCGTCGCGATGGACTCGACGGACGGCTTTCGCCGCGGCGACCCGGTGCGCGCGACGGGCGCGCCCATCTCCGTACCGGTCGGGGTCGAGACGCTGGGGCGGCTTTTCAACGTCGTGGGCAACGCGATCGACGACGAGCCCACGCCGGAGGGAACCATCCGCTGGCCGATCCACCGCCCCGCGCCGGCGTTGGACGAGCAGCAGGCGAAGGTGGAGATCCTCGAGACCGGCATCAAGGTGATCGACCTGATCTGCACTTTTGCCAAGGGCTCGAAGATTGGCCTGTTCGGCGGCGCCGGCACAGGCAAGACGGTGATCGTCCAGGAGCTGATCCGCAACATCGCTTACGAGCACAAGGGGCGGTCGGTGTTCGCCGGTGTGGGGGAGCGGACGCGCGAAGGCAACGACATGCTCGTCGAGATGCAGGACGCGGGTGTGCTGCCCCAGACCGCGCTCGTGTTCGGGCAGATGAATGAGCCGCCCGGCGCTCGGGCGCGAGTTGCGCTGACCGGGCTGACCATGGCCGAATACTTCCGCGACGAAGAAGGAGCCGACACGCTGCTCTTCGTCGACAACATCTTCCGCTACCTCCTCGCCGGCTCCGAGGTGTCGGCGCTGCTCGGCCGCATGCCTTCGGCCGTCGGCTACCAGCCGACGCTGGCTTCGGAGATGGGTGAGCTGCAGGAGCGGATCACCTCTACGCGCAAAGGCTCGATCACGTCGGTGCAGGCGGTCTACGTGCCGGCCGACGACTACACCGACCCGGCGATCCAGACAGTGTTCGCTCACCTTGGCGCCACGCTCCGGCTGGAGCGATCCCTGGTCGAGATCGGCATCTATCCGGCAGTCGATCCGCTGGGCTCATCGAGCCGCTTCGTGGAGCCCGCGATCGTCGGCCAGGACCACTACGACGCGGCGCAGGGCGTGAAGAAGATCATGCAGCGGTACAAGGACCTGCAGGACATCATCGCCATCCTCGGCATGGAGGAGCTGTCGGAGGACGACAAGGAGGCGGTGTCCCGCGCGCGCAAGGTGCAGCGGTTCCTCTCCCAGCCGTTCAGCGTCGCGCAGCGGTTCACGGGTCGCGAGGGCAAGTACGTCCCGCGCAGCGAGACGGTGCGCGGATTCAAGGAGATCCTCGAGGGCAACCACGACGACCTGCCCGAGCAGGCGTTCTACATGGTCGGCTCCATCGACGAGGCCCGCGAGCAGGGCGAGCAGATGAAGAGCAAGCGATGAAATATCCGCTGCGCGTCGTGAGCGTCGAGCGCAGCCTGTTCGAGGGCGACGTCGAGTTCATGATCGCCACCGGCGCCGAGGGCGAGCTCGGCGTCCTGGCCCGGCACGCTCCGCTCATGACGATCCTCAAACCCGGCCCTCTGCGCATCCAGGAGACCTACGAGGGACCGGAGCAGGTGATCTTCGTCGGAGGAGGCTTCCTCGAGGTGCTGCCGGACCGTGTGACGGTGCTCGCGGACGTGGCCGAGCACGCCGAGGAGATCAACCTCGAGGCCGCCGAGGAGGCCCGGCGCAGGGCTCAAGAGCGGCTCGCGGGGACCCTCACGGCCGCCGAGGAGACCGAGTTCCAGAACGCGCTTGCCATGGCCGAGGCCCGGCTCCGCCTAGCCAGGGCGCGTCGGGGCTAGTACCCTCAGCCGCAATATGGCAGGGCGGGACCGCGCCCTCCGGATCACCGGAGGCGCGCAGCTGCACGGGCGGATCTGCGTGAGCGGCTCCAAGAACGCCGCCCTTCCCGAGATGGCGGCGGCGCTTCTGACGACGGAGCGCGTCACCCTGCACAACGTCCCGCGCGTCAGCGACACGAGGGTGATGGCGGAGATGATCCAGGAGCTGGGCGGCCGGGCTGAGGGCGAAGGCACGGTCCACATCGATACCGGCGCCGCAGTGCGCAGCGACGTGCCCGATGAGCTCGGCCGGCGCATGCGCGCCACGATCTTGCTCCTTGGCGCTCTGCTCGCCCGATTCGGCAAGGCGCGAGTTCCTCGCCCGGGCGGCGATGACATCGGGGCCCGCCGCGTCGAGCAGCACCTTCGCGGGCTGCGCCAGATGGGCGCGCACATCAACGAGACCGAGCACGAGATCGTCGCTTCGGCCGACCGGCTCCACGGCGACCGGATCGTGTTCGACCTGCCCACCGTGACGGGGACCGAGAACATCCTGCTCGCGGCGGTCAAGGCCGAAGGACGCACTGAGATCTTCAACGCGGCCCGTGAGCCGCACGTCCAGGACCTGTGCCGGCTGCTCGTGAAGATGGGCGCGCGAATCGAGGGCGCCGGGACGGAGCGCCTGATCGTCGACGGCAGCACCGAGCTGCGGGGCGCCGAGCACACCGTCGTGCCCGACTACCTCGAGGCCGGCACCTACGCCATCGCGGTCGCGGCGGCGGGAGGTGACCTCCGCATCGAGTGCACGCAGCCCGAGGACCTGCAGGTGCTCCTGCTCAAGCTCGAGCAGGCCGGCGCCCGGGTCGAAACGGGCGACACCTGGTTTCGCGTGGCGCGCGATCCGCGTTCGCCGATCAAGCCGATCGACATGTCGACCTGGACCTTTCCCGGCTTTCCGACCGACCTGCAGGCCCAGTACATGGCCCTGATGACGCAGGCCGACGGTCAGAGCGTCATCTCCGAATACGTCCACGAGAACCGATTCCAGCATGTGCGCGAGCTGGCCAAGATGGGCGCCGGCATCACCGTCGAGGGCCGGCTGCACGCGATCGTCCACGGGCCGTGCCGGCTCCATGGAGGCGAGGTTGGAATCCCGGACATCCGCTCCGGCGCCGCGCTCGTCATCGCCGCGATGTGCGCCCAGGGCGACACCGTCCTGCGGAACGCGTGGCACGTCGAGCGCGGATACGAGGACATGGTGGGCAAGCTCTCCTCGGTTGGCGCACGGATCAAGGGCGTCAGCGTGGACCCAGACCCCGCGGTTACGTCGCACACGTACGAGTAAGTTGTCGCTCCTCTCCAAAAAGATCGGCATAGACCTCGGCACCTCGACGGTCCTGATCTATGTCAAGGGCGAGGGCATCGTGGTCAACGAGCCGTCGCTGGTCGCGGTGAATCGTGACGGCACGCGAATCCTGGCCATCGGCAGGCAGGCCTTCGACATGGTGGGGCGGGCGCCTGAGGCGATCCAGATCGTGCGGCCGATGCGCGACGGCGTGATCGCGGACTTTGTCGTGACCGAAGGGATGCTGCATCACCTCATCGCTAAGGTCCAGGGCCGCCAGCGACTCTTCAAGCCCGAGATCATGGTGTGCGTTCCCTCGGGCGTGACCTCGGTGGAGAGGCGCGCGGTGACGGAGGCAGCGATCTCCGCGGGCGCGCGCCAGGCGTGGCTCATCGACGAGCCGCTGGCTGCGGCGATCGGCGCCGGTCTCCCCATCGCCGAACCGCGCGGCAACGCCGTCTGCGACGTCGGCGGCGGGACGACCGAGGTCGCGGTGATCTCGCTGTCCGGGATGGTGGTCGCCCACTCGATCCGCGTCGGCGGCAATCGCCTCGACGACGCCATCGCGTCGTACCTGAAGCGGCGGCACAACCTCCTGGTCGGTGAGCGGACGGCCGAGGAGGCAAAGGTCGCGGCGGGATCTGCCGTGTCGATGAAGCAGCCGCTGTTCACGGAGGTCCGCGGCCGCGACATCGTCACGGGCCTGCCGAGGAGCATCCGGATATCGTCGAACGACATCGCCGAGGCGGTGCAGGAGCCGCTGCGACTGATCGTCGGCGCGATTCGCGACGTGCTCGAGGAGACGCCGCCAGAGCTCGCCGCGGACATATTCGACCGTGGGATCGTGCTTTCCGGCGGCGGTGCTCAGCTGCG
>DATKFA010000298.1:0-3801 GCA_035511715.1 Candidatus Acidiferrum sp.
CCGTTACATCGATCAAGCGTCAGTCAGGTTCGTAGGCCGGCAGCTGCTTCTTGACCGGGCGGTCCTGGCGATAGCCGAGCGCGTACTCGCCCTGCAGGATCGTATGCACCTCGCGCGTGCCCTCGTAGATGATCGGCGCGCGCGCGTTGCGCAGGAATCGCTCCACCGGGTACTCGGCGGAGTAGCCGTACGCGCCGTGCACCTCGACCGCGTCGTGCGCCGCGTTGAATGCGGCGTCGGTTGCGTACTGCTTGGCCATCGAGACCTGTCGCGTATGGCGCGCGCCGGTGTTCTTCATACACGCGACCTTGTAATACAGGAGCCGGCAGATCTCGTAGTCGCGCGACATGCGCGCGATCATCTGCTGCACGAGCTGGTACCGGCCGATCTCTTCGCCGAAGGTCTTGCGCTCCCGCGCGTACTTCACGGACGCGTCGAGGCAGGCGCGAACGGTGCCGGTCGCCCCCGCGGCGACGGTGTACCGACCGTTGTCGAGGCAGCTCATCGCGATCTTGAACCCATCGCCTTCGTCCCCGATGCGGCTGTCCTCAGGGACCTCTACGTCGCTCATGAAGATGGAGCCCACGTCGCCCGCGCGGATGCCGAGGCGATCCTCGATCGGCTCGGTGCGCAGCGCTTTGCCGCACGCGGCCCGGTCGAGCATGAAGGCGGATACGCCCTTCGATCCGCCTTTGGGGTCCGTCTTGGCGAAGACGAGAAGGTAGTCGGCGGTGTCGGCGTCGGAGACCCAGATCTTCTGGCCGTTGAGGACGTAGCCATCGCCGTGCCTGCGCGCGGTCGACTGCATCGAGGCCACATCCGAGCCCGCGTTGGGTTCCGTGAGCCCGTAGCAGGCGAGCTTCTGGCCCGACGCCATGGGCACGAGCCACCGCTGCTTCTGGTCCTCGTCCGCCCATGTGTAGAGGCCCATCCCCACGAGGCCCACGTGCACCGACAGCACCGTCCGGTAGACCGTGTCGACGTACTCCAGCTCCTCGCACACAAGGCCGAGCGCCAGGTAGTCGAGGCCGTGCCCGCCGTAGCGCTGCGGGAAGCACACGCCCGGCAGGCCCAGCGATGCGAGCTTGGCGAAGATCTCCGGGTCGTGCTTTCCGGCGCGGTCGTTGGCCGCGATCTGCGGCGCGAACTCGCGCGCGCAGAAATCGCGGACGGAGTCGACCAGCTGCTGCTGGTCCTCGGTCAGACCCAGGTCGAGCGGCACGCGACTAAGTTAATGCGTCGGGCTGGGGCTGGCGCAGACCACCGGCGTGGGCGTCGCCTTCGGCGAGGCGGTCGGCTTGGCAGTCGGGCTGGCGTGCGGAGTCGGCGACGGGCACGCGGTTGGGCTCGGCGACGGCTGTCCCTTCAGATCATTCGGCCCGACGTGACCGATGAAAGGCAGCCGGTGGCCAAAGCCCAGGATGAACGGCACCGTGCGAGAAGTGTGCAGCTGGGGCTGGACGTAATTGCTGTAGATGGTCTGCAGCTGATGGATGCCTGCGACCTGGTCGAGGTGCGCGCCACTGGTCTTGGCAGCGTCCGCCTTGAGCGTGGCGAGGTCCGACTTCGAAACCATGGCGGACGTGATCGGGTTGGACAGGATCTCGTTCTCGAGCTGGTTCACCTGGGCCAGCGTGAGGCTTGCGCTCTTGAGCGCCGGCTCGAAAGCGTTGTCGAGGACGACAAGCGCCGACACGGCAAGGTAGACGACGACAAGCGTGACGAGAACGTGCACGAACACTCCGAGCAACCCGTCGACGCCGCGGATCGCCTCCATGCGATGGAACGCGCCGCCGATCGCGCCGCCGATGGCGCCGGCCACGACCGCGAGGATCAGCGCGACGAACACGCTGAGGACCGGCGTGAGGTGCAGGAGCTTCTGCATCTCGTTCGTGTACTGGTCATGGAAGCGGAACACAGCCAGCAACGTGCCAAAGAAGAAGATCTCGGCCAGTAGGGGCTGGATGACGCCTCGCTGGTAACCGGTGATGAGGGCGATCACCAGTACCAGGACGACGATGATGTCGATGATCACGAGCGCGGGCAATTCTAGAGGAGAGGCCCGCGAACTCCTTCCAGGTTCGTCGCACGGACCCGGCGAGTTCAAGTCGCCCGTATTCAGTTAGACTCGCATCGACTTTTGGCCCGAACGATCGCGGTCGCGATGCAGAAGGGCGGGGTAGGCAAGACCACCACCGCCGTCAACCTTGGAGCCGCTCTCGCCGAGTTGGGCCAGCGTGTCCTGCTGATCGATCTGGACGCGCAGGGGCACCTCACGCTCTACATGAAGCCGCAGGGCGAGCTCGAGAAGACCGTCTATCACCTGCTGGTCGATCCGGAGACGACGGTTACCGACGTCGTCCAGGAAGCTCGGCAGATGGGCCTGCACTACATTCCCGCCGACATCGAGCTCGCTGGAGCCGAGAACCAGCTCATCAACGAGATCGGCCGTGAGAGCATCCTGCGCGACAAGCTCGAACCCGCTCAGGGCCGGTACGACTTCATCATCATCGACTGCCCTCCGTCGCTCGACCTCATCGTCATCAACGCGCTCGTCGCCGCGGACGAGGTGCTGGTGCCGCTGCAGGCGGAGTTCCTGGCTCTCAAGGGCATGCAGGAGCTGCTCGTCACGATGGAACGGGTCAAGCGCCGCCTCAATCCACGCCTCGAGCTGATCGGCATCCTGCCCACGCTCTACAAGCACAGGGCGCTGCATTCGCAGGAGGTTCTCGCCGCGGTGCGCGAGAAGTATGGCGACAAGGTCTACGACTTCTGGGTCACCGACTCCATCCGTTTCGCGGAGACACCACTTGCGGGTCAGTCGATCCTGACGTACGCGAAGGAATCGGACGGCGCGAGGGCTTACCGCTCGCTCGCCACGGCCGTCCTGCAAAATCACCGGGTTCCGGACTGAGGATTTAAGCGATGCCCAACTTCAAGCGCGCCTCACTCGTCGGCTCGGAGGAGCTGTTTCGTCCCACACGGCCGCAGGTGGTGTCGGACACCGACGACGTGATCAAGGAGGCGGTCGACAGGCCCGGTCACTCGAAAGAAGTGGTGCTCAAGACGCTGAACTTCACGCAGGAAGAGATCGAGCTTCTGGTCGAGGCCGTGCAGGTGGCGAAGTATCCGGACCGACCACGGCCCAAGCCGGCTCTCGACCGCTTCGACGCGCTGGACGCGCTGCGGCAGAAGATCCAGGCAGTCGCCGAAAGCTAGTTAATCAGAGTCCTCCCCACTAGTGGGGAGGTGGCGCGAAGCGCCGGAGGGGGCGCCGGAGGGGCGCCTTGTCCGGCGGCGGAAGTAGCCGTAGGCCCAGAACAGGCACACCAGCAGCAGTGCCAACGTAAAGCCGACTACCGCTGCCTTCTCCATTTCCTGTAAATACTGATGTGTGGGGAAGCTGTCCATCGTCAAGGTCCGTCTGGACCGCGACGTCAACGGATACGTCGTGTCCGACGCCTCGAGCAAGGAGGCGGTGGTGATCGACCCGGGCCAGCCGGCGGAGAAGATAGTCGAGCAAGCTTCCGGCCTGACGGTCAAACACATCCTCGCGACGCACGGCCACCCCGGTCACGTCGGCGGCAAGGACGACGTGAAGGCGGCGACCGGCGGCCTCACGGGCATCCACACCGCCGACGCCAAGCAGTTCTTGCGTTCGACCGACCGCTACCTGATCGACGGCGACGAGCTCGAGTTCGGCGACTTCAAGCTCCTGGTCCTTCACACGCCCGGCCACACGCCAGGGAGCGTGTGCTTCGTCATCGCCAATCACGCTTTCGTCGGCGACACGATCCTGGC
>DATKFA010000299.1:0-5329 GCA_035511715.1 Candidatus Acidiferrum sp.
ATCCAGCCGGCCCAGCCCCACTGCGCCGCCATCATGTACAGCCCGGGTACCAGGATGAGCAGCGCTGAGACGGGACCCAGCACGCGGTTGAGCTGCGCGTAGTCGAAGCCGAAGCGCAGGCCCAGGCCCTCGATCGTCAGCAGCACGAAAACGAGAATCGCACCAACGATGTGCGCGAACAACGCGACCGAATAGAGATTCAACGTCCAACCTCCTTATGTCGCGGCATTTCTTTAGTGACTTAAAGAATATAGCAGCTTAAGCTATTCCATGTAGACTGGAGGTGTGGCAACCGAGCTGGGACTGCGACAGCGAAAGAAGCAGCAGACGCGGCAGGCGATCTACGAGGCAGCTCGTCGCCTGTTCGCGGAGCGCGGCTTCGATCGCGTCGCGGTCACGGAGGTGGCACGTGAGGCAAACGTCTCCGAGGTCACCGTCTTCAACTACTTCCCCACCAAAGAAGATCTCTTCTACGCGGGGATGCACTTCTTCGAGAAGGAGCTCCTCGAGGCGGTGCGACAGCGCAAGCCAGGCGAATCAGCGCTCCGAGCGTTTCGGCGCAAGCTGCTCGACAGCGTCGAGGGCCTCCGCTCGAAGGAGAGGTTCGCCGCGATCAGGAACGCCACCGAGACCTTCGCGGCGAGCCCCTCGCTGGCGGCTCGCGAGCGTCAGATCGTCGACCGCTACAGCCGCGCTCTGGCCGAGCTCCTGGCCGGCGGATCCGAGCCAGACGTCGAAGCCGTCACGGTCGCGACCGCGCTGATGGGCGCGCACCGCGCGGTCGTCGAGCACGTCCGCCTACGCGTCCAGGCCGGGGCGCGCGGCGACGCGCTGGCCGACGACGCCAGGACGCAGATCCGCCGGGCTTTCGGGCGGCTAGAGCGCGGCCTCGGCTAGGGCCGGACTTTCAGCGCCGCCTTGAGGTCCGACACCCCGAAGTAGCCGGTCACCTTGCGCGAGGGTCCTGGCCCGGCATACACGAAGCTGATGTTGATGCCAGCCTTGCCCAGCTTGGTGGCGAAACGCCCCAGTGAGCCCGGCGCGTTCGAGAGGTCGACGGCTAGAACCTCGTCCTCGCTCGTCTTCCAGCCGTTCTGGGCGAGGACCTTCTTGGCGGCCGCATTCTTGTCGACGACCAACCAGATCATGCCGCCGCCGCCCGTCGTGGCGGCGCAGATGCCCTTGATGTTGACCTTCTTCCCGCCGAGCGCCGAGGCGATATCCCCGAGCATCCCCGGCCTGTCCGGAACCGTCACTGTCAGCTGCTTGGCCCTTGGCATCCCCCTACCTCCTGCTGAATCCGTCGAGAAAATTTTTCGGGGTTAGTCTAAGTCCGCACTCTCAAGAAGACACGAGGGCCTCACGTCCGACCCGCAGTCCCAGGGCGATCAGCACCGACCCGAGCGCCAGGTCGAGCGCTCGGCGCACCCGGCTGCGGCGAAGCCACCCGCCCAGCCGCTCGACGGCGAACGCGTACGCGACCAGCCAGGCGAGCGTCAGCAGGCAGAAGTTCAGGCCGAGGGCGAGCAGCAGGACGAAGCTGGGATGGGGACCCGCGAACGGCGGAAGCAAGCCGATGAAGAAAGCGACCATCTTGGCGTTGGAGAGGTTGCTGAGGAATCCCTGCAGGAACGCGGCTCGTCGCGATAAGACCCCACCGGCGGCCCCTTCGGCGCCTCGCCGCCGCGTCGGGACGAGGATCGCCCTCAGGCCGAGGTAGACCAGGTAGGCGGCGCCCCCGAGGCGGATGGCGAGGAACAGCGGCGCCGACGCCATGACCACCACCGCGAGGCCGGCGCTGGTGGCCGCGGTCCAGACCGCCTGGCCTGCCGCCACGCCCATTGCGCTGGCGTCCCCGCCGGCGCGCCCACCTATCAGCGTGTTGCGGATCGTCAGCGCCGTGTCCTGGCCGGGCGTGCAGATGACGACCAGGGACACTCCCAGAAACGCGAGGTAAGAGCTCAGGCCCACCGGGCCAGAGCTTAGTTCTGCGAGTAGGGGCGCAGGGCGTCGGCGCGACCGGTGCGGCGCAGGCGATCGAGCGCCTGGCGCTCGAGCTGGCGCACCGTCTCGCGGCTGGTCCCGAGCCGGCGGGCAACCTCGTCGAGCGGGCGCTGGTGCCCATCCGTCAGGCCGAACCGCAGCTGGATGACGCGCCGCATCCGCCCGTCGAGCGTGCGCAGCACCTCGTCGACCTGGTCCTTCATGTCCGCCTCGAGAGCCGCCGCAGCCGGCGACTCTGCCTGGACGTCCTCGATCAGGTGCCCGAGCTCGGTGTCGCCCTCCTCCCCGATCGGCGTCTCCAGCGAAACCGTGTCGCGGGCGGTCTGGCGAAGCGCCTCGACCTCGAGCGAGGTCAGCCCGAGCTCCTCCCCGACCTCCTCGTCGGACGGCTGGCGCCCGAGGGAGTCGCGGAGGCGGTCGGTGACGCGGATCAGCTTGTTCGTCTGATCGCCGATGTGGATCGGGAGCCGGATCGTGCGCGCCTGGTCGCCGATCGCGCGCAGCACGGCCTGGCGGATCCACCACGTGGCGTAGGTCGAGAACTTGAACCCGCGGCGATGGTCGAACTTGGCCACGGCGCGCATCAGGCCCACGTTGCCTTCCTGGATCAGGTCCAGCAGCGGCATCCCGCGGCCCTGGTACTTCTTGGCGATGGAGACCACCAGGCGCAGGTTGGCCTCGGTCATCCTCTGGCGGGCGGCTTCCGAACCCGCCTCGATCTGCTTGGCGAGCTCGATCTCCTGCTCCTTGGTCAGGAGGGTGCCGCGCCCGATCTCGCGGAGGTAGGCGCCGAGGGCGTCGTCAGACTCGGCCTGGGCGGGTTCCGCCGGGGCGTGCGGGCGCTCCGCCTCGAGGTCGGACAGGACGTCCGCTATCTGAGGAGAGGAGCTGTCGTCGGCTTCGTCAAGCCATGGTGAATCGGAGGTCTGGAGTTGCATGCAGGTCTTTGTTACCGCGTGGCCGGCCTTTTGAAACCCGGACAGCCCCTGCCGGGGCATCTCCTCGACCGCCGGCGCTCGCGGGTTTCACCAGGCTCGGTAAGCCGCGACTGCCGGCGCTCGCGGGTTTCAAATAAGAGGAGAGGGCTACTGGGCGATGATGCGCAGGTGAGCTGGGTCACCTTCGAGGTGAGGACCGCGCGCCGCGCGCAGTTGCTCGACATCACCGAGCGCGTGGCACGGGCGGTCGAGGACTCAAAGGTGCAGGACGGGGTGTGTCACGTCTTCGTGCCGCACACGACCGCGGGCGTCACGATCAACGAAGGCGCCGACCCCGCCGTGGCCGCGGACATCGAGTCGCACCTTGGCGAGATCGTGCCCAAAGAAGCGGCGTTCGAGCACGCGGAGGGGAACTCCGACTCCCACATCAAGACGGTGCTTGTCGGCCCCTCTTGCACCGCTCCGGTGCGCGGCGGCAAGCTCGCGCTCGGCACGTGGCAGGCCGTGTTCCTGTGCGAGTGGGACGGACCGCGCTTGCGAAAGGTCGAGGTTGGAGTTACGCCGCTCTAGAGGCCCGGCGGCTCATCGACGAATCAGGACAGCTCGGCCCGCCTGAGGACGTAACGCGCCTCCAGCTCGTCGACCACTAACGCCACCGTCGGTCGTTCCTCGGTCCGCGCCTGGCGAAGCCTTTCCCGAAAAGTACCGAGCCAGCCGGAGATGTCCTCCAGGCTGTCGAGCGTGGCCACGTAAGGCCGAATTGCCTCCAGAGATGGCAAGGGGGCCATGCCCTCCCTCCGGGCTTTGGCCCCTTGCCCTGTGGTTGCCCCCCGGTGTTCTGAACGTAACCTGCTGCCCGCCGCAGCCATCCGCCGCCCACGATAGCCCCGAAAGCGCCAAATTCTGGGCCAAAAATCACTGGCACTGATGGAACGGCGGGTGTACCGTCAATCCAAAGGGGCATCATCACGGAGCTAGAACGCGAACTGAGCGAGCTACCGGGCGAGGATCTCAACACATCCGCGCTGCCCGAGGTTGCCGGTTGGATCTCGATCTACGAGGAGCTGGCGCTCGTTCTCCGCTCGGTGATCTCGCGGGCCGATGGAAATCCGGACGCGGTGGAGCTGAAGAGAAACCTGCTCTGGATCGACCAACGCCTCGCGGCCTGGCGGGACCGCCACGCTGAGCTGGCGGGCGTGGTCATCGACCCCAAGAACCACACCCTGACGTACGCGGGGATCTCGTTGCGCTTGACGCGGCGCGAAGCCGACCTTCTCGACTTCCTGCTCCGCCACCCGCGACGGCCGTTCACCAGCAAGCAGCTCGCGACACTCGCCTGGCAGAATTCTCGGCTCTCAGACGCCCAGGTGCGAACCTACATCATGCGACTGCGCACGCGGCTGCAGGAAGTAGGGCTCGGTCACGTGATCACTGTCGAACGCAACCGCGGGTACGGCATCAACGCCGCCTCAGGTAACGGCAGTGAGTGACCCGAGATCCCGCCTGATTCCGAGGGAGTCGATCATCACCTCTCGGTTGCTGGTCCTCCAGTCGAAGCGGTTGATGCTGGACGCGATCGAGAGGCGGCTCGACAGCTGGAACACGCCTGACGTAAAGCGCAGGTTCGAGGAGCTCCGGGGCGAGACTGAGGCGGCGCAGGACCGCTACCGTCGCGCGATTCTGGAGTGGGGCTCGACCGAGGACATCGACTACTGGGTGATGGCGTACAGCCGTCTGATCGACAAGGGCAACGTCATCGTCAAGAGGATGCGGGAGGCCAACCTCGCGCTTCCGCCCGCGGAGCGCTACCAGGTTTCCGCAGACATCGAGGTGATGGAGCACCTGGTCGAGGACTGGACCGGGTCGCTGCGGAAGTCGATGGCGGCGGCGGTCGCCTAGAGTCCCCGCCGGGCGTCTCAGGCTGTCCGGATCGTCTCCTCGGGCTTCATCTCCTCCATCACGAGCACGACGCCCGTCGATCGCTGTCCGTCGGACAGCGTGTAGGCGATCACCCGGACCTGGATGCTCCGGCCCCGCCGGCTGACGGCCTCGATCGTCGCCTCGTCCTGCATCGGCTTGCCGCCCTGGACCGCCCGGACCATTCCGCGCAGGTCCTTGACGCGCAGGCCGATGTCGAGGTCGAAGAACGGCTGGCCGACCACCTCGTCGGAACGCAGGCCCCACAGGTCGGCCGCGCGCTCGTTCCAGACCTGCACTCGAAGCTCGCTGTCCAGCACGACCGCGCCGAGCTCGATGTTGCCGGTGATCGCCTGCAGGAACGTGTTGAGCTTGTTCACCTCGTCGGTGCGCAGGCGCAGGTCGGTGTTGATCGTCTGCAGCTCGGCGTTGGTGGACTCCAGCTCTTCGTTCATGGTCTCGAGCTCTTC
>DATKFA010000300.1:0-3820 GCA_035511715.1 Candidatus Acidiferrum sp.
CACTACTCGCTTCTCGCGACGATCGAGGACGACCTCGGCCTGCCCCGCCTTGGCGCGGCGGCGCAGGCGACTCCTATCGACGACCTGCTCGCGTCGAAGCCCCTTCCACGATCTCGACAGAAGATGTGATCGAATCGAGGAAGTCCTGGTCGACTGAGACGCCAAGGCCCGGTCCGGTGGGCACCGGCAGCCGCCCGTCGCGAAGCACGAACGGCTCCGTGATGTCGCGCCGGTAATAGCGGTCCGACGCCGAGGTGTCGCCCGGCAGCGTGAAGTTGGGCATCGCGGCCATCGCGACGTTGCCGGCGCGGCCGATCCCCGTCTCGAGCATCCCACCCATCCACACCGGCACACCGCGCTCGGCGCAGAGGTCGTGGATCCGGCGCGCCTCCACGTAACCGCCGACCCGTCCGGGTTTGATGTTGATGATCCGGCACGCGCCGAGCTCGATCGCGTCGGCCGCGGTCTGCAAGGATGTGATCGACTCGTCGAGGCAGATGGGGGTCTGCACGATCTTGGCCAGCTTGGCGTGAGCCAGGACCTGCTCCTCGGGCAGAGGCTGCTCGATCAGGAGCAGCGCGAACGGGTCGAGCTTCGCCAGCTGCTCGGCGTCGGACAGCTGGTAGGCGGTGTTGGCGTCCACCTGCAGCGGCACGTCGCCGAACCGTTCGCGCACGGCCCGCACCGGCTCGACGTCCCAACCCGGCTTGACCTTCAGCTTGATTCGCCGGTAGCCCTGGTCGAGGTACCCGCCGACGGTTTGCAGCAGCTCCGTGACGGACGGATGGATGCCGACCGAAACGCCGCAATCCACCTCAGGACGCACGGCGCCGAAGAAGCGGCCGAAAGATTCGCCGCGCGCACGGAGCTCGGCGTCGAGCATGGCCATCTCGATCGCGGCCTTGGCCATGTGATGGCCGTGAATCGGACGGAGCACCGTCGCCACGTCCGTCGCCACCAGGTCGCGATCGAACAGCCGTGGCAGCAGGTGGTGGACCAGGACGTGCTGGGCGCCGTCGACGTACTCCGGTGAGTAATGCGGGTCCTCACCCGCGACGCACTCACCCCATCCGTCGCCGGCATCGGTAAGAGCCTTCAGAAGCAGGATGTCCCGCCCGGTCTGGACACCGAACGAGGTCTCGAACGGGGCCACCAGCGACATGTGGATCCGTCGCAGCTCGACCGCGCGCAGCCTCACGCGCTGAGCGTATCGAGTTCGGCGATCTCGTCGCCGGTCAGAAGGATGTCGCCCGCCCTGGCGTTGTCCTCGAGCTGTTTCACGCTCGACGCCCCCGGGATGGCGACGACGTTCGGCTTGCTGACGAGCCACGCGAGCGCGACCTGCGCCGAAGTTGCGTCGTGGCGCCTGGAGATGTCTACGAGCGCGGCGATGAGGGGCTCACGCCGAGACCTGGCCGCCGAGCTGAAGTCGCTGTTGAACCTTCGAAAGTTGCTCGGCGCGCGATCGCGATACTGACCCGAGAGAGCTCCTTGGGCCAGCGGGCTGTAGGCGATGACGATGCGGTCGTTGCGCTGCGCCCAGGGCAGCAGCTCGCGCTCCGGCTCACGATGGACGAGGCTGAACCGCACCTGGTTCGACAGCACGGGCCCGCCGAGCGCGTCGTCGCACTCCTGCCACTGCCGCAGATTGTGATTGCTGACGCCGGCGTGCCTGACAAGGCCGTCGTCCATCAAGCGGCGGAATCGCGGCATGGTGGCCTTCGGTGGAAACAAGGCGCTCGGCCAGTGAAGCTGGTAGAGGTCGATCACGCCGGTACGGAGCCTTCGCGCGCTGGCGCGCGCTCGCCATCCGGTCGTGAATGGAAGGCCGATGGGGAAGATCTTGGTGGCCACGAATGCATCGTCGCGCCGGCCCTGCAGTGCCTGGCCGACGATTCGCTCCGAGCGCCACGGCCCGTAGATCTCCGCGGTGTCGATGAGGTTGATGCCAAGGTCGAGTGCGCGGTGGGCGATCTTCAGCGCCTCGCCCCGGGCGTAGTCGCTTCCATAGCCCCATTCGCGTGATCCAAACTGCCACGTGCCCAGACCGATCACCGAGACGCGGGCCCCACCCGCCTCGACGTATCTCACGCGGGCTGCGCAACGAGGCGGTCGTAGACGATCTGCGACCACGACTCCATCGCGAGGTAGTACATGCGCATCTCTTCGAGCGTCATCAGCTCGCCCGCCAGCTTGTCCGTCTCGCGGATCCTGATGTCGGGCGTGTCGCCGTCGACCAGGAAGACCACGCCGAGGTGGACCTTCGAGACGGGCGACGAGTCCTCGTTGAGCAGGCCGAGCATGCGCGCCTCGAACCTGCCGTCGTAGATCACCTCCTCCGACCACTCACGCTTGAGGCCGTCGAGGATCGGGTCCCCTCCCTCTAGGTCGCCGGGGTTGATGTGCCCACCGACGCCGAGCGAGTACTGCTTGCGGAGCCTTTTCTCCGACGAGGCGCGCAGGCGGTGCGTGAGGAAGTAGCGGTCGCCGTGGCGGAAGACGACATACGGGATGATCTGCTGGAAGCTCGGTTCGTTCTCCACCTCGGAGCGCGCCTTGAAGAAGTGCCGCTCGCGGATCACGCGCTGGTGGCGGTCGAGGTTCTCGCTGACGAACCCGTGCCACGCCCCGTCGGGAAACATGTCCTCGCGACGCACGACGAGGACCTGCTCGGTGGCGACCGGCACTACGTAAACATCCGGACGAGGCCGCGGCCGAAGACCGCGATCAGCTCTGCGGTGCGATCGATGTCGTCGTCAGCCACGGGCAGGAAGTAGACCCACGCCGCCGACTCCGTGTCGGTCGTGATCATGGTCCGGGCCGAGTCGGCGCTCGGGTTGCCGCAGGGTCCTTCGGCGTCCGCGACGCAGATGCGACCCGCCACGTTGACCTTCACCTTGCCGATCCCTTCGTAGCTCTCACCGTCGTGGCCGAGCCTGATCACGAGCTCATCGCCCTTCACCTTGCCAAGGTCGTACAGCCCGACGGGCACCTGGAGCTGCACCGACATCGCGTTGGCCACATCGACCAGCGAGTTTATGCGGGGAAGCGGATCACCCTTCTTGATGCGCCGCATCAGCGCCTCCGATGAGGGTCGCATGCGCGTCGGGTCGGTGCCGAAGCGGCGGTACAGCTCGCGCGCCCGATCGAGGGACGCGACCTCGCCCGACCTCACGGCCTGCGTCGCCCGCTTGACCTCGAGCTCGAAGTCCTCGCGCGGCGGTGTGACCTCCAGCTCGTACAGCTCGAGCCCAACGACGTCGACGTCGATGTCGCACCGCAGCCTCAAGCGAGAGATTCCAGGTCGTCGAAGAATCCCGGGTAAGAGATGTCGACGCACTCGGCGCCTTCGATCTCCGTCGTGCCGTCCGCGATCAGGCCCGCGACCGCGAGCGCCATGGCGACGCGGTGGTCGCCGGCCGAATCGACTCGAGCGCCTTCGAGGTGACGGGGCCCGTTGATCACCCAGCCGTCCTCGCTCGCGGTGATGTCGGCGCCCATCGCGCGAAGCCCGTCCTCAATGGCGGCCAGGCGATCCGACTCTTTGACCCGCAGCTCGCCGGCGCCCGCGATCACGCTCGTTCCAAACGCCTGCGTCGCCGCGACGGCCAGGACCGGCAGCTCGTCGATCATCCGCGGAGCAAGGGTGGCGTCGACGCTGAAAGGGTGCAGCTCGCGCGCGGGTCGCACGATCAGATCCGCGACGGGTTCTCCGGTTTCGACCCGCTCCACGGCCCGCTCGACGTGGATGCCGGCGGAGGTCAATACGTCAGCGAATGCGGTTCGAGTGGGGTTGACTCCAACGCCGCGAAGACGGACG
>DATKFA010000301.1:0-7919 GCA_035511715.1 Candidatus Acidiferrum sp.
AGCGACGAGGAGATCCGCGAGATCCGCGGTCGCGACATCGCGATGATCTTCCAGGACCCGCAGAGCTCACTCAATCCGGTGCTGAGGACTGGGTTCCAGATCGATGAGGCGATGCTGGCGCACAAGCAGGCGAGCCCGCAAGCCGCGCACGAACGGACGGTCTCGCTGCTGAAAAAGGTCCGCATTCCAGCGGCAGAGTCGCGAGCCAAGGACTACCCGCACCAGCTGAGCGGTGGAATGCGGCAGCGCGCGATGATCGCGATGGGTCTGGCCAACTCGCCCCAGATCCTCATCGCCGACGAGCCGACGACGGCTCTCGACGTCACCGTGCAGGCGCAGATCCTCGAGCTGCTCGGCGACCTGAATCGCGAGCTCGGCACCGCGATCATGATGATCACCCACAACATGGGGGTGGTCGCCGGACTGTGTACTCGCGTCATCGTCATGTACGCCGGGCAGATCGTGGAACAGGGACCGGTGGACCAGATCTTCGAGAGCCCGCAGCATCCATACACGTGGTCGCTCCTGCGCTCGATTCCGCGCGTCGACGCGTTGCGCCACGAGCGATTGCGTTCGATCGAGGGCATGGCGCCCGACCTCTTGCGTCCGCCTGCCGGTTGCCGGTTCCACCCTCGCTGCCCGTTTCGCATCGAAAAGTGCCTGACCGATGAGCCCAGGCTCGAGGAGATCCACCACGGCCAGATCGCGTCGTGCTGGGTCACCATGGATCGCGCGAGAGCGGAAATGAAGGCCGACGAGCTGCGCGATATCAGCCCAGGCGCTGCTTCCGGTCTCAGGCCGGGCGAGATCATTCCCTGATGGCGCAGCGCGCGCCTCAAATCATGCCGCCGATGAGCGACAGCGCGCGCCCTATGGTGCGCGTCCAAAACGTCGTCAAGCACTTCCCGGCCGGCTTCGGTACGACGGTGAAGGCGGTCGACGGCGTGAGCTTCGAGATCCGCGAGGGCGAGACGCTCGGTCTGGTCGGCGAGTCTGGCTGCGGCAAGACGACTTTGGGTCGACTGGTCGCCCAGCTGCTGCCGGTGACGTCGGGGAACGTGTTCTTCGAGGACCTCGAGCTGACCCGCCTGCGGGGCGAGCGGTTGCGCCAGCAGCGGCGGCAGATCCAGATAATTTTCCAGGACCCGTTCGCATCGCTCGACCCGCGGATGACGGTCGGCGACATAATCGCCGAGCCCCTTTCCAACTTCCGCGTCATGCGCGGGAAGAAGCTGAACGCGCGCGTTCAGGAGCTGCTGCGCGTCGTCGGTCTCAATCCGTACTTCAACAACCGGTACCCGCACGAGTTCTCGGGCGGCCAGCGCCAGCGCATCGGGATCGCGCGCGCGCTCGCTTTGAATCCCAGGCTGATCGTGTGCGACGAAGCCATCTCAGCGCTCGACGTTTCCATCCAGGCGCAGATCGTCAACCTGCTCGAGGACCTGCAGCGCGAGTTCAAGCTGACATACCTCTTCATCGCGCACGACCTTTCCGTGGTGCGTCACATCAGCGACCGCGTGATGGTGATGTACCTCGGCAAGATCGTCGAGATCGCGGACAGCGTGAAGACGTACGCGGAGCCGAAGCACCCCTATACGAAGGCGCTGCTCTCGGCGATCCCGGTGCCCGACCCGAAAATCCAACGGGGACGGCGGCTGGTGGAGCTGTCGGGCGAGATTCCGTCACCGATCAAGCCGCCGTCGGGCTGCCGGTTCCATACCCGCTGCCCGATCGCGCGCTTGCCGACTCCATGCGCCGAGGTCGAACCTCCGCTCGAGGAGAAGGGCCGCGACCACCTCGCGGCCTGCCACTTCTCGCAAGACGTCTAGGCCCGAGTTCCCAACCCCCGGATCGTCCGGACTATCCACCATTTCCGCGCTGCCAAACCCCGGTTAGTCCGGACGATCCGGGAATCGGGGCGGCTCTAGTGCTTCACGATTCGGATTCCAGTCCAGTCGTAGTCGTAGAGCGCGTTCCCGCCCGCCCCGCGCACCCACGGATGGACGAGGTACTGCTGCACGCCGTAGAGCAGCCCCGTGTACACCGAGTCGTTGACCAGGAGGAAGCCCGCGGTCGTGTAGTCCGCGGCTGAAGCGCCGGCGGGCGAGGCGTCGGCCGCGGCGATGATCGTGTCGAAGCTAGGGTTGGAATAGCACGACCCCGAGGAGCTTGCGCCGGTGACAAACAGGTAGTCGAACCAGTTCTGCGGATCGTCGTAGTCCGCAGCCCAGCTCTGGCGAAACGTCGGAAACGCGCACGCCCCGTTACGCGAGTCAAAGAACGTCTTGCGGTCGAGCTCCACGCACGCCACGGTGACGCCCAGGTTCTTCTTCCACTGCGCGACGAGGTTGTCGCACACGGCCTTGTTGAAGGTGTTGCTGTCATAGGTGTAAGTGAGCGCCTTCACTTTCGACCCGTCGGGGTCCCACGATTGGTACTCCGCCTTGGCCGCGCCCGGGTCGAACTTCGCCGATGGATCGGCGCCGTCGCCGAGGTACCCCTTCAGCCCTCTGCTGATCACCCCGCCCGTGGCCGCGACGCACGAGGTCTTCTGATTGCAGGCCGAATCCACGAGAGCGGCGCGGTCGATCGCCTCGCTGAACGCGTGACGTCCGGCACGGCCCGCGTCGCCCGCAAACGGACCGGTTTTCAGATTGAAACCGACCCAGAACGTGGTTCCGCCAGGCACCAGAGTGAGCTGCGACTTGAGCGTCGCGCTGGTCGTGTAACGGGTCGCGGCCGCCGGCGGCAGACCCTGGCGGCCGTAGCCGATCAACGTGAAAACGCCTGACTCGTACCCAGCGACCTGCTGGCTGAGGTCGGGCATGACCTCGACATGAACCTTGGTGAGCGCGCCCGTCTTGCCGCCATACCAACCGGTCACCGGCTCGAAGTCCAGCGACTGACCGGTCGAGTGTGCGGTCATACGAAACGGTCCGCTGCCGATCAGCGTCTCCGGTTTGGTGAACCACACGTCCTCACCCGCGGAGGCGATGACCTTCTGGTCGACCAGCCAGAACGGCCAGAGCCCGGTCAGGGTGAGGAAATAGCCCGCTCGCTTCGTGAGCAGGACCTGGAGCGTGTAGTCATCGACCTTCGTGAGACCGCTCAGCTGCGCGGTCTTGCCTGAGGCGACATCGCCGTATCCCACGATGATCTGGAACAGCCCCGCGAAATCGCCCTGGCGCGCGACCGCGCGGTCCCAGCTGTACACGACGTCGGCGGCTGTGATCGCATCGGCGTTGGCGAAGTGCGCGTCGTGGCGCAGATGAAAGGTGTAGGTCAGACCGTCGGCGGAGATGGTCGGCTGGCCGGTCGCGATGTCGGGAACCTCATGCAGCGTCGCGTCGAATCGATACAGGCCCGAGAAGACGTTGCGCAGGATGTCGACGTCGGCAGGGCTCGAGATCAGGGCCGGATCGAAATCGGCGAGGTCTTGCGCGATGGGAAAGCTGAGCGTTTGATCAGAAGCGAGCGGCTCGGGTGAGGGCGTCGGGTTGCTGTTGGGGTTGCAGGCCACGAGCGCGAGGACGACGAGCACAAGCCGGTTGAGCGTGCGCACCGGGGGGAAGGCTACAGGGAGTAGTGGGTCGAGATGTAGTCGAAGACGGCGATGGTCCAGAACGCAGATATCGCGGTGCGGTAGACCTTCGTGAACATGCGCCACTCGGTCAGCCACACGTAGACGAGTGCGAGAGGGCTGCACAGCCAGAGCAGCCCAAGATAGATGAACAGGCTCGTGAGCCCGCTCTTCCAGAAAGTCGGCGAGCTGCCGGGAGCGGGTTTGCTGTAGGTCATGAACTCGCCCACGCGGCGCCAGTCGCGCTCGGGTGGAAGCGGCTCGGCCGGCGTCATCTCGGCGAGGCGCTGCTCGATCTTCTGGCTGTCGAGTCGCTGGATCTCCGACTCGGCGACCCAGGACGGCATGCTTGCGGCGACCGAGGAGGCCGGAGGTAGACCGAACGCCTGCGAGGGAATGGCCGTTCGCTGCCCCGCAAACGGCTGCCAGGTGGCGCCGTCGAACTTCCATTGACCGTCCTGAGAGATCGCGTCGTTCCACTTCGCGCCGTCCCAGAACCAGTTCCCGTCAGCGGACCAGCCGGTCTGCGCCACCGCCATCAAGCGGGCGACTTTACCGCAACAAGTCCCGCTTGCATCCTGTGTTAGGTCACCGCGGCGAGGCCGCCGGCTTCGCTTGCGCCTGGCTACGCTCCCGCACGACTCGTCGTAGCGGTCCGGCCGGTCAGCGGAGCCGATAGCCTAAATTCGTAGTCGCGCGCCGGCGTAGCTCAGCTTGGTTAGAGCAGCGGTCTTTTAAACCGATGGTCGCAGGTTCGAATCCTGTCGCCGGCACCATTCAGTTTTATGCAAGTTCGACTGACGCGTCCCCAAAGGCCGTCGGCGCATCTGTCGCAGAACTTCGGCTGATGCGTCACAGCTACTTCGGCTGATTTGTCACGCTCCCATCCATGAGGGAGATGAGCGTGGCAGAGCAGAGGTACAACGCGGTCGTGGCGGTGATTCGTGACGGGCGGACAGTGACTCAAGTGGGGAGCGCGACGAATCGCCTACGAACTGGCGCGCAAGCTCGTTGGTGCGGCGCCTTCCGAGTCGGCGGTCTATCAATGCCTCGTGCGGGCGGCTGTCATTGACCCGGTGGCTGGGTGTGCTGCAGCAGCTCGGCGCACTCACGATGCCGCCGTCAAAGCCGATCTAGAAGGGCTTGAAAACCATCAGAAAAATCAGCACGACGAGCCCCACCGCGCCGATCCACAGGGCGGGAATCGGCCTGGCGCGACTGAGCCGCTGCGCGAGCACGTCATCGGACTCCTTGGCCGCCTCCCGTGCCATGTAATACGGCCGCGAGATGAAGCCCATCGCGGCCAGCACCGCAACCAGCACGACGATACCCGCCCATATCCAGCCGCGTCCCCACAGGTTCGCCTGGAACGTCATCCATATCCCGGTGATGATGATCACCAGCAAAGCGGGATTGGAAATGAAGCTAGACCGCTGCGAGAAGTGCAGCAGCTTTCGGGTATCCGGGGACACAGAAGAGCGCAGGAGTAGCGATGCCCCGCCCGAGATCCCGTGCGCGAAGAGAAACGCGGCGAGGCCGAAAAGGTGGAAGAACTTCAGCCAGACGTACAGGTTCGTCAGCGCTGCCATCCTAGCCGCGTTTCGGGCGGAGGACAATTCCATTCTTATCGGACGGCGAACCGGCTACTCAATCTGGAGGTCCTCTCCATCGCGCGACCTGATGGACGATCAGCCGGCCCGCCGGTCAAGGCCTGATGGAATCAGCCGGCAGACGCAAGGAGAGGAGCGACGCGGCGGCCCACCGGCACGCCTGCGACCACCGCCCGGAGCTCCTCTTCGATCTCTGATTGGGTCACCGATCTGTCCATCAGTCCGGCCAAGACCACGCGTCTAGCCGATCTCGCAACCGCGCGCATATCGCGCTCGTCCGACTCAGGCAAGGCAAGCCGCAATACTTCGATGAAGCCCTCGAGTCCCATGTTGATGTTCGTCTCGAGTCGGGACATGAAGTCCTCGGCGCCCAGCTCGAGGGCGGCGCGGATCGCCGGCCTGATGAAAGAGACTCTGGCCCCGAAAAAGCGGATGAACGCGTCTGCGGCCGCTTGTGGGTCGACGTCTTTCAGATGACCGTACTGCTGTTTGAACTCCACGCACACGCGCTCGTGGGCGTCCTGGTCTAGTCCATAGAGGACCAGGCTTCGCTTGTCGGGAAAGTAGTGATAGAGGCCGCCCAGGCTCAGGAAGGATGCCGCCGCCGCCTGGCGCATCGTCAGGCTGCGGGCGCCCGACTTCTCGATCAGGGGTGACACCGCAGCCCAGATCTCGCGTCGCCGCTCGATGCGGTCCTCACGCGGGCGGCCGGGTTTTCCGAACATTGGGTCTCCCTTGCCAGATCAATAGGTCAAAGCCTTGCGGGGACCAAAACTCGTGCCGAGTATAGGCCTGCGACTTGATTTTTCCGAACACATGGAGGCATGAGATGGCAATCGGACAGGAAAGGATCATCGTGGAGTTGGGCGAAGGCGAGGCGATTGCATCGGTCTTCGGCTACGACGTCATCCGCAAGATCACGGCGCAGCAGACCTCCGGCGCCTTTTCGGCGGTCGAGCTGATGTACCCGGCCGGCAATTTCACGCCGCCGCACCGGCACGAGAAGACTGTCGAGGTCGGTTACATCTTGGAGGGCGAACTCGGTTTCATGGTGGCCGAGGAGGACTTTCGCGTCACGGCCGGATCCTTTGTCGTCCGGCCGAAGGGCGTTCCTCACGCGATCTGGAACATCACTGATCGGCCGGCCAGGCTTCTTGACTTCTACACGCCGGCTGGCTTCGAGGCCTGGTACCAGGAGCTGGCAAGACTCGTCGGTGGTTCGAAGCCCCCGACCATGGAGACGTTGTTCGAGGCTGGATTGCGTTACGACTCGATCTTCATGCCTGAGCTGGCGCCGAGGCTGATCCAGAAATTCGGCCTCAAGCTCGAGATCCCAGGTCAGCCAACCACGCCCTGAACGATCTCGGTCATGAGGACCGCGGCCTTCTCATCGTCCAGGCCTTGACCCTCGGTCAGCGAGCGCCACGTCCAGAGGTCGATCGCGTGGCCGATCGCCGCCATGAGCGACCCGCGGCGCTCCTCGGTGACCGGCCAGCCCATCGCCCTAATCAAATGTCGGCTGCAATTGACGTCTTGGTCCTGGAGATGCGTCGAGCTCAGTGGCGCGAGCCAAACCGGGAGAGATCCGCAAGAAGCACGCTGAGGGCACTGCTGACACGCGATAAATTTCAGGTGCGGGTGGGACAGATCAACCGAAGTAGTTTCACGACGCGTCTACCGAAGGTCTATACCGGCACTCCAGTACTTGTGATCATCACGGGACCCGGGTCTGCGTGGCTAGCCAGTCGAATTCCACTTGATCGTCCGGGTCGAGTGCAATGCCTAGCCGCTCGAGAGCCGCTGCTCCTAACTCGAACCGCCGCCTTGCTTCGTCGAGCCTGCCACGGGCAACGGCGACGGCGGCCCAGTTGAGTTCGGCCCATGCATTTCCATAAGCATCACGCGATGAATTTGTGTCGCGTTCACGGAACCAGGCCTCGGCTGCATCGGGATCGCCTCGATGCAAATCCACCCAGCCGAGATTGTGCCGCTCCATCGCTACAACGGGACCGTTGCCGAGGCGCTGGTTGAGCTCGAGGCTGTCCACGTAGAGCCGACGCGCGTCGTCGTACCTGCGCTGCAAACGCATGCCGGCAGCTTCGAGATGGAGTGGTGCCGCTTCGGCTGCACGATCACCTGCAACAAGTGCCGTCTGGCGCGCTTCTCGAGCCAGGCGAACGACCTCCGGGTAATCGCCGCGACGCAATGCGAGACGTGCCATGCCAGTAAGGCCGTCGCATTCACCTCGCACGTCCTCCGTGGTCCGTGCGATGTTCAGCAACTCCTGGTTTCGCGCCCGCGAGCGTTCAGAGTCGCCAGCGCGGAAAGCAATGACTCCATCGGCGTAGAGAGCGCGAGCCCTCCACACGCCGTGCGTGTCCCGCCCCGCACTTAGGGCGAGCTCCGCCGCGGCGCGCCCCTCCTCCAGCCTGCCGCTCGAGGCCCAGGCTCGCCAGGCCCGACCAACAAGCTCCAACGCGGAAGCCGCATTGCCAGCCTCCACGAACGCACGCACCGCCTGCGCTAATGCGGCGGGATCTGCGGCTAGGCTGTCGTCGGATGCTCGCGCGCGATCGAGAATTTGTTCCGGCGTCATCGAGTCATTGTGCCCTGAGGTGAACTTGAACCACGAAGCCGGCCCAGGATGTATAGCCAGTTTGTATTGCCAAGTAACGGGTGCCGCTGGGCGCCGGGGGAAGCGAGATGCGGTGATCCAAGTTAAGCAGGGA
>DATKFA010000302.1:0-3270 GCA_035511715.1 Candidatus Acidiferrum sp.
GTTGAGGCTGGGGTCCGCCATCCCGAACCGGTACTTGTTGTTCGTCAGCTGCCGCAACGGCGTACCGAACCGGCTCAACACGTACACGTCAGAGAAGTAGCCGCTCATCTTGACCACGAGCAGGCTTCCGTCCGGCATCAACGACGGCTGCGAGTAACCGGCCTCTGCACTGCGCTGGTGGAAACGACCGGCGCTCAGGCTGTAGATCGCCCCAGACTGGGCGATATATAGGGTCCCGGGAAGCACCAACGCCTGGGCGCGCGGGGCCACGACGGTCGGTTTCTGCGCCGGAACCGCGACCTTCGACGTCCGCGTGCCGAGATAGATGAAGCTCGTGATGCCCACGACGACCATCACGACCGCAAGCAGGACCGCGAGGATGAAGCGAGGGATCATGGGAAGTACTGGTGCACCAGGGGCAGGATCAGGCCCCAGTTTCCATTGATGTAGGTCTCGGGGCAGCCGCATCCGTGCGTGTAGGGCGTTGCGAGGATGATCTGGTTGATCGCGTCGAGGTTGTCGAAGCTCGACGCCACCGGCAGAAGCTGAGCGACCTTCGTCAGGCTCATGCTCGTCTTCAGCTCTCCGCCTAGCGCCTGCGCGATGCCCGGCAGGTCCTCAGCCGAGAGCTGCTTCGCCTTCTGGCGGATCGCGATCAGCACCTGCTGCTGACGCTGCGAGCGGCCGAGGTCGCTCTGCAGGTCGCCATGCCGGGAGCGCACGTACTGCATCGCGTGCAGGCCGTCGAGGTGCTGTGGGCCCCCAAGAACCGCGACGCGCTCATAGCCGTAGGGCGAGTTGCCGTAGATGTCCGCGGGGTAGTAGTCGTCGAGCACAGGATTGCTCGTGACGACGTCGATGCCGCCGATGGCGTCGATCAGCTTCACGAGCCCGAGCAGCCCAATCCAGATGTAGTCGTCGACGTGCACCCTGAAGTTCTGTTCGACCGTAGCCACCGCCGCGCCAGCGCCTCCATACGAATACGCGCCGTCGACTTTGCCCGATCCGCCCGTGGACAGCGGCACCCACAGGTCGCGTGGGATCGAAAGCATCGTCACCTGCTTTGTCGAGGGCACGATGCGCACGAGGATCATCGACTGGGTCAACACGTGGTCGGAGCTGAACTTGGAGTCGTCGTCAGATCCCAGCAACAGCACGGTGAACGCGCCTGGGGTCGGGGCCGCGGCGGCCGAGGGCGCTGCCGTGGGCGCTGAGGTATCGCTGGGCGAGGCCGTGACGCGCAGTACCTGCCCCGTCGACTCGATCGCGAGCTGCGCCGCCGGGACGAAGTACGCGATCCCTCCAGCCATCGCCGACATGACGATGGCGAGCACGACTAGGAAGCTGGTGCGTAAAGGGCTAAGCCGCCGGCGTGATGCTCTGACGCGGTGCCCGCTTCGAAAACCGAGCGGCACGGCGCAGCATTCTACGCCTGGGGGCGGTATGGCTATGTAAGCGCCCTGTTAACGGTCCTGAAGGACCGCCGACTACTGGGTCGCGAGCTGAACCGCCTTCACCGCGAGCATCACGATCGCAAGCACCAGATATCCTCCGAGCGCGTACACCGTCACTCGTCGCTGCACGGACCAGGCCGGCCTCTCCAGGAGCGCCAGCGCAGGCATTCGCCAGCTCTCTCGCTCCCTCCGTGAGACCTCCGGTTCTCCGGGTTCACCGCGCTTCGTGAACCACGACCATCCGGCCCCCGCGGTCAGCACGACAACCCCGATCAGCCCGAGGACGACCAGCAACCGTGTCACGTCGATGGTGGGAAACACCGTCGAGATCACCAGGACCAGCGACAAAACCAGCAGCGATCCGACGATCACGCTCGCAATCAGGTTCAGCCAGGGCCGGTTGACCCACGGGCCAAGCACCGCGCGGTCGTTGCAGAGCAGCACCGCGAACACGGTCGAGCTGGGAAGCATGATTCCCGCCAGGGCCTGCACCGCCGTGGTGATCAAGCCAAGGGGTGCGTGCGGTATGAGCACTATCGCCGCGGCGACGACAACCATCGCCGAGTACGACGCATAGAAGAGCTTCGCTTCGCGGACGCCGCGGTGAAGCGAGTGCCTGAGACCGAACATGTCACCAAACGCGTAGGACGTCGCGAGCGTCACCGCGGATGCACCGACGATTGATGCATCAAACAGCAGCACCGCGAAGATCGCGCCGACCACAGGTGCGATGTGGCGATGCAGGCCCTGGGCGACGTGAAGCGCGTCTTTGTAGTGGCCAAAGTCAGCGGTACCCGTGAAGGCCGAGGCGGTCGCCATCATGATCGCGGCGGCTCCGATCACCACGACAAACGCGCCGAGGATGGTGTCCGCCTTCTCGTATTCGAGCCATCGCGGCGTGATGCGCTTGTCGATCACGTTGGACTGCTGGAAGAACAGCTGCCAGGGCGCGACCGTGGTCCCGACCACGGCGACGATGAGAAGGGCGGAATTCGAGGTGAGGCCGCCCTGCACGCCTGGAATGAGGAAGCCTTTCAGCGCCGCGTCACCGGCGGGATGGCTCAACACCGCCAGGGGGAGCACGAGCAGGCTGGCGAACAGAAACACGAACATCGCGCGTTCCCAACGCCGGAAGTTGCCGCTGATCGTGATCCCGATCAGGATCAAGGTGGCGATCGGAATCACGATCGCGCTCTTCAAGCCGAAATACTCGCCGGCGAGGCTGATCCCCATGAACTCGGTGCTGATGGTCAGAAAGTTGAGGAGGAAGATGCCCGCGACCGAGAACCAGCCCCAGAAACGCCCGAACCGCTCACTGATGAGGCGCGCGTAGCCGACGCCGGTGACCGCGCCGAGGCGCACCACCATCTCCTGGTTGACGATCAGGACCGGGACCAGGAGGATCAGCGTCCACAGCAGCGAATAGCCGAAGTCCTGGCCGGCCTGGGCGTAGGTCGAGACCCCACCGGCGTCGTTGTCGCCCACCATGACGATCAGGCCTGGACCGATGATTGCGAGCAGCGTCAGGACACGCTGGCGCCATGTGCGCCGGGGCGCCAGGTCGCTGACGCGGATGGTGCCGAACGCACCGTGGATGTCGGCGTGCTGCATCTCGTCGAGCAGCGCCGACGTTGCCTTCAAGCGCGAGTCCTTGCGGTTTGGCTCGCGCTCAGACACCTAGGTTTATACCCCGGTGGAGGCCTCGATGCGCGCGCGCCAGTCGTCGGGCACGAGCGCTTCGATGACATCGTCGGATGAGATCGCACCGATCAGGTTCTCGGCCGAATCGGTGACCGCCAGGGCGGTGAGGTTGTAG
>DATKFA010000303.1:0-5122 GCA_035511715.1 Candidatus Acidiferrum sp.
GGTGCGGGGTGGGAGTCGATGCAGCAGACAATCGCGTTCTCCGACGAGATCCAGCAGGAGGACATCGCGGTCTGCGAGCAGGTGCAGCGAGGCCTTCACTCGCGGTCGTACGAGCGCGGCCGTTTCTCAGCGCTGCGCGAAAACGGCGTGCATCACTTCCAGAACCTGGTCGTGGAGTTTCTCGACCAGCCCTAGCGCCACGGCGCCAGCCGACATTGGTCAGGCGTCAGCCGATCTTTGGTCCCGCGTCAGCCGATCTTTGGTCCGTTGACGGGCAGCGTGAAGTGGAAGTCGGAGCCCTCGCCCGGCTCGCTGGTGACCGCGATCCTGCCCCCATGCATCTCGACGATCTGCTTGGCCAGCGCGAGACCCAGGCCGGTTCCGATGATCTTGCCGCTCGTCTTCTCGTATCTCTCGTAGCGGCTGAACAGCTTCTGCATGAACTCGGGCGCGATGCCGACGCCGTGATCGCGGATGCTGACGTTCACCTCGCCGTTGCTGAGCGCGGTAGTGATCGTGACGTCGCCGCCCTCGGGCGAATACTTGACCGCGTTGCTGAGCAGGTTGAGGATGACCTGCGAGACCCGGTCGGGGTCGCAGCGCACGATGGGATCTCCGTCGAACTTGCACGTGATCCAGTGGTCTTCGCTTCCTGCGCGAACACGCTCGGCCGCGCTCGACAGCAGGTCATTGAGGTCGATTGGCTCGATGTGAAGCGTCAGGCGCCCGGCTTCGATGCGGTCGAGGTCGAGCATGTCATTGATCATCCGATTCAGCCGGTCCGCTTCCTTGTTGATATCGCTTGCGTAGGCCTTCGCCTCGTCGAGGCTGACCTCCTCGTCACGGATCATCTCGCTGAACCCTGAGATCCCGACCAGGGCGGTGCGGAACTCGTGACTGACGAGCGACACGAACTCGCTCTTCAGCTGATTCAGTCGCTCCAGTCCGGCAAGGTGGGCCGCGGCCGCCTCGTTGGCTGCGTGCTCGGCGTCGGTGTCCTCGTACATGACGAGGAAGTAGGCGATGCGCCCAGAGGCGTTGCGCACGCTCGTCGCGCTCCAGTGCAGCCACACCTCGGTGCCGTCGACCCGGAGCGCTCGGCTGTCCGATTCGATGCTCGGCACGACGCCCTTCCAGAGCGGCTGAAAGACCTCGAAGACGCGGGCGAACTCATCCGGGTGGAGGTAGCTGGCGACCGGGGTTCCGATCATCTTCTCCGGCGAGGTCCGCAGAAGCGCGGCCATGCGCGGATTCGCGTCGATGATCTTCATGTCCACACCGGCACGCGCGATACCCAGGGGCGCGTGGGCGAGGATCTCGCTTAGCAGCTGGTTCCGCCGCTCGACCTGGCCTTCTTGCGTGCGGCTGCGGTGGAGAAGGTCGAGCGAGTCGCGGTGCGACAGCACGTGGCTGGCGACGAACAGGACGCCCAGACTTCCCGCCAGCACCGTGGCGAACCGGTCGAGGTTCTGGTCGGTCACCGCGCGTGAGATCACCACTATTGCGCCCATGAGCACCGCGATCCACGGCAGCGCGAGCTGCCACAGCTGGATCGGACCTTCCTCGGCGTGCTGGGGGCTTTCGCTCGCGGGCCATAGGGGCGCGAGCGCAATCAGCAGGAAACCGATGACCCATCCGGAGTCGAGGACGCTGCCGATCGCGCTGTACGTGCCGTTGGCAGTGAGGTACGCGAATGCACTGTCCGACAGCGCGGTGAAGGCCAGGCCTCCCAACAACAACGCCAGCCGGCCGACCTCCCCCTTGCGCGCGCGCTGCAGGGCGACAAACAAGACGGTCGCCGTGATGATGTCGCCGACCGGGTACGCGAGGCCGATCGCCTGCGCAGCCGGGGAAGCCGGCGACGTTGCGTAGATCTTGCCGAGTCCGGACTCCCACGCGATGAAGAGAAGGGACAGCGCGACGATCGCGCCGGACAGGACCGTCTGGCCCTTCGTCGCCAGGCGGGTAGGAGCGGACGTGAACGCGAAGACTCCGCCAATACCGAGGGGCACGGCCAGGAGGAACCCCGTGTCGGCGGCCGACGGGAACGGAACCGCGACGCCCAGCCCGACCTCGTAGACGGACCAGATCACCTCGCCGACGGCCCAGCTGAAGGTCGACGCGGCGAAAAACGTCCAGGCGACCCGGGTCCGGCCTGTGTTCCGGGTGGCCGCGAAGCTACAGCTGGCCGCGGCGATGAAGGCGGCCACCGCCTCGCCGAGGTCGTCAACGTCGATCGTCGCCTGGTCGCTGATCCAGCGGTACTCAGTCCAGGCGGTGAAGAGGAGCGAGAGAACGACAGTTGCCGCCGCAGCCAGCGCAAAAGGCCGCCAGCCTGCGATGCCAAGGCCTCTGACCGCAATGGGCCGCCGGGCCGGCGCTATGGAGGCAGCGTTCTGCACAGATCGAGCGTATGCGGAGGCACTCAATTCAGAACCGCCATAGGCAAAACTCTTGAGGGGTTGTTAAGTCAACCCGGTTTTCATTTAACATGGCGGGGCAGTTACTTGTAGCACAGCCGAGAGGGAGTGGAGCACGGCTAAGTGGAGGACTGCGATCCCGGCGAAATTTCCTTCTTGCGCGGTCGGCGAGGCTGACGTCGCGGTCGACACGGCGATAGCTCGACTTGTGCAAGCAGTAGCCGCGGTCGGAGTCGAGGGGTTGGCCGTGGGGGCTGTGCTGCCGACGGAGGCTGCGTTCCTGGCTGACAGGTCCGCAACTGCAAGTGCTGGCGTGGGTCTCGGGAGCCTGGCAGCGACTTGGGGGTGAGGTTAAGGCGGCGGCGGTGATCCAGGGTGCGGCGGGGTCCGTGGGGCGTCCACCGGAACGGGTCATTGCAGCCTCCAGCGACTGATCGGTCGTCAACCCTGGGGCCGGCACGGTCTGTGCGGCAAAGGAGGTGAGTTGTATGCGCAAGTTGCTGCTTGCCGCCATCCTGGCGACCTCAGCGATGCTGGCCTTCGTGGTCACTGCATCAGCGAGCGGAGTTCCGCCCTGCTGCTGAGCTAAATCTCCATTTGTAAGAGTTATGTCAAGTCAAATGTGGCTGCGTTAAGCTCTCGCTCAAATGACGCACGCGCCGATGACTGACGGTCCGGTCACGCGTCGGCGCGGTCGCCGGCGTGGAATCGAGATCCGGCCGGGGTCCGTGAAGGAAGCGCGCCAACGCGCCGGCCTCAGCCTCGGCCAGATCGCTCGGGACGACATAAGCCGGACCGCGATCTATTTCGTCGAGACAGGCAAGGCGAAGCCGTCGCAGGAAACGCTGGAGCTCATCGCCGAGCGGACCGGCCAGCCTCTCGACTTCTTCCTGAGCGGTGCGTCGAACACCGAACGGCATCCGACGGCGCGCATCGCTGAGCTGGAGCGGCTGCTGGCCACCGGCGACAACGCCGGCGTCTCCGCAGCGGCCGAGTCGGCGTTGTCGCAGGACTACGACCCGGTGAGCAGAGCGCGCATCCAGCTGCTGGCCTCGATGGCGCACCTGCGGATGGCGCAGCCCGTTGTGGGCAGGCGCCTGGCTGCCGCCGCACGCACTTACTTCGAGAAGTCCGGCGACCTCGAATCGGTCGCCGAGGCGCTGGGCCACGAGGCCCAGGCCGCCGGCCTCATGCAGGACCCGGCCGCGATCCAGATCGCAGAGGGAGCGCTGGTGACATGCCGGTCGCTCCAGCCGATCCCTCAGGTGCTCGAGGCACGTCTCCTCCGTGTGTTGGGACACCAGCTGCTCAACGCCTATCGCTGGAGCGAAGCCATCAGCTGCTACGAAGAGGCGATCGCGATCGGCGAGGTCGTGCACGACCTCCACCAGCTCTCGCTTCTCTACAGCGGTATGAGCCTGGCGCACCAGGAGCTCGGCCAGATCAACGAGGCGTCGCAGTACGCCCGCAAGGCGTTGACCATTCACGAGACCCTGAACGACCGTCTGTCCCAGGCCAGGTCGCTGAACAACCTCGGCTACATGCTCGTTCGGATCGGTGAATTCTCAGCGGCGCGAAGTCATATCGACCGCGCGATTCGCATCTTCGAAGAGCACAGGGTGGAGACCGGCAAGGCCTTCTTCATCTGCAGCCTGGCCGAGCTCGAGGCCGAAGAGGGTCGCCTGGAGACCTCGCTCCTCACCGCGAAGCGAGCGCTCGACCTGGCAGTGCGGCTGAACGAGCCCGCCTCGGAGGCGGAGGCCCATCGTCTGCGGGGGATCGTGCTCGCCAAGCAGGGTCGCAACGCCGAGGCGGACGCAGCGTTCGCTTCCGCGGTCGTCGCCGCCAACAACGCCGGCGGCGGCCCACGCCTGGTTCAGCTCCACGAGAACTACGCCGAGATCCTCGAGGCGCGGGGCGACCTCGCCAGCGCCAACCGCCATCTCAAGCAAGCGCTGGCGGCCCGGCGCCCAGCATCCCGCAACATGGAAGCCCGTATAGCAACCGCCTGACGCCGGTCTTCGGTTGGCCACGTTCGGCGAAGCGTTGCTGTAACAAATAGGCGGGAGCCTTGGCCTGGGGGTTTTGATCTGAAACCAGTCGTGCTCGTCGTCGACGATGGGGCAGCCAACCGCGAGCTGATCCGCATGTACCTCTCCGCCATCGAATGCGAGGTCCGCCTCGCGGCCGATGGTGCGGCGGCGCTTGCGATCGTCGAGACCGACCCTCCGGACCTCGTCCTGCTCGACGTCCGCATGCCGCGAATGGACGGCTACGAGGTGTGCCGGCGGATCAAGTCGACGCCGCGCGGGCGCCTTCTGCCGGTGGTCATGATCACCGGCCTGAGCCAGACGGCTCATCGCGTCGCGGCGCTCGAGGCGGGCGCGGACGACTTCATGTCCAAGCCTGTCGACGGCGCCGAGCTGATCGCGCGTGTGCGCTCGGCGCTCCGCCTGAAGGAGCTCTACAACACCCTCGACGGCGCGGAGCATGTGATCTTCTCCCTGGCCACGGCGGTCGAGGCCAAGGACTCGTTCACCGAGCGCCATACACAGCGGGTGGGTGAGTCGGCTCGGCTCCTCGGCCAGAAGCTCGGGCTGCCGGACTCCACGCTGGACGTGCTCTACCGCGGCGGAATCATCCACGACATCGGGAAGATCGGCGTATCCGACTCCATCCTCCACAAGCCCGGACCGCTCGAC
>DATKFA010000304.1:0-6049 GCA_035511715.1 Candidatus Acidiferrum sp.
ACATGTGGACGGCCACCATCGAGACGATCCTGCGGTGGGCGGGCCTGGCCAACGACTGGTACGTCGAAGAGGTCGAGTGCGGGTCGGTGACGGGGACGTTCGACTGCGCGTTCGCGATCAGGGCGTCAGAGACGAACTAGGCTCCGGCAGGCATCAAAAACTCGCCGCACCACTCCTTTGGGGCGGCGGTAACATGGACTCAATCAGGCTCGCCCTCCCTCCTTTCTGAAGGTCCTCTGCCCCCCGGTGGAGGGCCTTCTCTGTTACTAGGAAACCTCTAATCGGAGCGTCGGCGAAGCCGACCCGGCCTTCGGCCGGGCGAGGGCCCCTTGCTCTCCTTCCGGCTGTTGTGACTCATTTAGAGTCAGGGCATGGCGCGATTCGCGATCGACGTGACGGCATGCTGGCGACCGCAGCGGGTGGGCATGCTGACCGTCGCGGTCGAGCTCTCCAGGGCCCTCGTGCAGGCCGGCTCCCGCGATCGCTTCGCGCTGCTCTGCAGCCGGGAGCGCCCCGCCGGGCTCGACGCTCTCGACTGCGACGCGTTCTTCGCGCCTTACCGCCACGAGCTCGCTCTCAAGTCGCGCTGGATTCCAGCGATCGAGCCCTTGCTCGAGTGCGACGCGATCCTCTACCCATACTGGCCGAGCCCGCCGTTTCGCCGCGCGGGCGCACCGCCGGCGGTGCTCTTCGTGCACGACCTCGCCTTCCGCCTTCGCTCGGCCGAGGTGCCGTGGCAGCAGCGCCTCTACCTCCGGACCGTGCTTCCGCCGTCGCTTCGCACGGCGGCTGCGGTGCTGGTGCCGTCGGAGACGACCCGCGACGACCTCGTCCGTCTCTATCCGAACCACGGGCTGCAGGCGAAGGTGCACGTCATCCCCGAAGGTCTGCGGCCTGCCGTCGACCCCGGCCCGCTACCCGATGGTCTGGAGCCGGGATTCATCCTTGCTGTCGGCACCGTCGAGCCACGGAAAAACTACGCCCGGCTGCTCGCGGCGTACCGGCAGCTGCGCGGCCGCGCCCTGCCGATCATCATCAACGGTCGGCCCGGGGTGCCGCAGCTCGTCATCGCCGGCCGGCCGGGGTGGGCTTACGGGGACACGCTGCGTCGGATCCAGGCCGAGCCTGGCGTCCGCTACCTCGGCCATGTCGACGAGCCGACGCTCGAGTCCCTGTATCGATCGGCTTCGGTGCTCGCCCTCCCGAGCCTCTACGAGGGATTCGGCTTGCCGCTGCTCGAGGCGATGGCGCACGGGGTGCCCGCGGTCGTCGGCGCGGCAGGTGCGCTGCCGGAGCTGGCCCTTGGGGCTGCGCTTTCGATCGATGCCGAGGACCCCATCGCGATCGCGGGCGCGCTGGAGCGCCTGCTCGCCGACGAGTCGCTGCGCAGCAAGCTCGGCGGGGAAGGGCGGCGCCGCGCGCGGAGTTACACATGGGCGAGCGCCGCGGAGCGAACGCTGGATGTCATGCACCGCGTGATCGAGAAATCGGAGAAGAGGGCCGCATAGAAATGAGAGCGCGACGAGTTTCGGTTCAGCTGGTCGTCGATCGCAGGGTCGCGCTCGATCCACGACGGTTCGAAGTCGTCGACCGAGGACCTGACGTCGTCCTGGCCGCGACCGGCGATGCGATCGGGGAGGGCGAAGCGGAAGGTCTTCGCGATTTCGTCAGGCGCGGCGGCGGCCTCGTCCTGGTGGGCGGCACGCTCGCGGCGTGGGCGGCGTCCGCTCCCATTCGCGAGGTCGCCGGGTGGATGCCGGGGGGTCGCGGGCCGAGAACCGAGCTGATCGTCCGGCCGGACGAGTCGCACCCCATCACGCAGCGGCTCGATCTCGAATGGAAAGTACGAGACGAGCTGCACCTTTCGGAGGGACCGCCCGCGGGCGCATCGATCCTGCTGCGCACGAGCTGGCGCTACACGGAGCAGGTGGTCGCGTACGAGCGGCGATTCGGTGAGGGACGGTTCGTCTACATCGGGCTGAGTGGCGATGGAAGCCAGAGCTTCGAAAAGATCTTGAGCCGGTCGCTGCTATTCGCCGGCGGCTGGACGGCGGAAGAGCCGACCGGGGTGGGACTGCTCGGCTACGGAGCGATCGGTCGCGACCACGCGGCCTCGATCGCCGCGACCGCCGGCCTGCACCTCGCGGGCGTGTGCGATCTGTCCGCCGAGCGCCGGGAGGCAGCGGCCCGCGACTGGTCGGTTCCCACCCACGCGCGAGCGGACGAGCTGCTCGCCGACCCGAGCGTCGGCCTGGTCGTGGTCGGCACGCCGCCGAGCGCGCACACGGAGCCGGTGCTCGCGGCGCTGGAGGCGGGCAAGCACGTGGTCTGCGAGAAGCCGTTTGCGCTCCGCGCGGCGGAGGGCGATCGGATGATCGACATGGCAGCGTCGCGACGCCTCGTGCTGACCGTGTTCCAGAGCCGGCGCTGGGATCCCGACTACATCGCGATGCGAGACGTCGCGCGCTCAGGATCGATCGGCGAGCCCTTCTACCTGGAGTCGTTCATCGGCGGTTACGACCATCCGTGCGACCTCTGGCACAGCCACGAGCCGATCTCGGGCGGGACCATCTACGACTGGGGTTCGCACTACTTCGACTGGATCCTTCAGCTCTTGCCCGAGACGGTGCGCGCGGTCGAGGCGCAGGCGCACAAGCGCGTATGGCACGACGTCACCAACTCCGACCAGGTGCGCGTCGACCTCACGTTCGCCAACGGTGCGCAGGCGAGCTTTCTGCAATCCGACATCGCGGCCGCGCGGAAGCCGAAGTGGTACCTGCTGGGCACCGACGGTGCGGTGGTCGGCGACTGGGCCGAGGCACCGGTTCCGTCGGATTTCCCGGCGCGCCTGCGGGTGTTCCGCCGCACGGGCGAGGAGCTGCTCACGCTCCCGCCGCGTGACGAGAACGGCTTCTACCGCAACCTGGCCGACCATCTGCAGTGGCAGGAGCCGCTGGCGGTGACGGCGGAGGAGGCGCGCCGCACCGTCGCGGTGATGGAAGCGGCCACCCAATCGATCGCCCGAAGCGGCGCGCAGATCAAGGTCGAGATATAACCCGCGAGATCGGTTGGGGTGTGCTGGGCGCGGCGTGGATCGCCGACGTCGCCCTGTTGCCGGCCATCGACAGGTCGCGCAACGGTCGCCTCGTCGCGCTCGCGAGCCGTTCACATGAGCGGGCCCGCGAGATCCTCGCTCCGTATCCGCGCGCGCTGGTCGTCGATTCGTACGACGCGGTGCTCGAGCTCAGCGAGGTCGACGCCGTTTACATCCCGCTCGTCAACAACCTCCACCTGCAGTGGACGCTCCGCGCCCTCGCGCGGGGCAAGCACGTCCTGTGCGAGAAGCCGCTCGCGATGAACGCCACCGAGGCGGAAGATATGGCCGCGGTGGCGGCGCGGTCGGAACGGCTTTTGATGGAGGCGTTCATGTACCGCTTCGATCCTCGCGTCCGCGACTTCGTGGCGGGGATCTCGGAGCCGCTGCACGTGCAGGCGAGCTTTGGGTTCACGCTCAACGGCGAAGGCAACTACCGCTTCGACGCCGCGCTCGGCGGGGGTGCGCTCCTCGACGTCGGTTGCTACGGCGTAAGCGTTTCGCGCTGGATCCTGGGCGAGCCGGTCGACGTTGTCGCGCGTGCGCGTTTCGAGGGAGGAGTCGACTTGACCGCGTCGGTGCTGCTCGGTTTCGACGGTGGCCCGACCGCGTCGGTGTTCGCGAGCTTCGAGTCCGCCGAGAACCAAGAGGTGACGGTGATCGGTCGTCGTGGCGTGCAGCGGCTCGAGCGGCCGTTCAACAGGATCGAGGATCCCCTCGAGCCTTACCGCGTTATGGTCGAGTCGTTCGCGGACAGCATCCTGGAAGGGCGTCCGGCAGAGATTCCCTGGAGCGAATCGATCGCCAACATGCAGACCCTGGACCGGATCCGCGCCGCGTTCAGCTCCTGACGAGGTCCTGAAACCGCGGATCGTCGCGCAGCGACTCGAGATCGGCGTCCTTGGGCGCGGCGGCCCTGAGCACCTCGCTCACCGGAAGCGCCTCGGCGAGCAGCTGCAAGGCTGCATCGGTCTTTCCCTGCAGAGCTCGGATGCAGGCCAGGTTGTACTGCGCTAGAGCGAGGAAGCGCGGCGGCGCTCCGGCCGCGGCCAGCTCGGTCTGGGCATCCTCCCAGAGTCTCGCGCCCCGATCGAGTGATCCGTTTTCCTTCCAGTACTCCGACAGGTGGAGCCTTGGATGCGTGTAGCTGTTGCGAAGCACCGCCTCGGTGGTGGTGGTGGATGCGTACCACTGGAAGGGCTGCTCGCCCAACCTCTCGTACAGGTCCATCAGCTCGCCCAGAAGAAGGTCGGCCCGCGCAGCCGCGTCGGCCAGCGGGGTTCCGATTCCTTGCGGTAGCTCTGCATCGTTGAGCTCGTCGACGTTCTCGGACGGGTGGGTGAAAGCCCGGCCTTCGCGCACCTCGACCAACGCGTTGCGCAACCGCTCGCGCCACATTCCGAGGTGGAAGAGGACCAGCGCTGCGGGCCAGCCCTTGGGCGCTTTTTCCGCGGCGCTTACCTGTTCGACGAAGTCCCGCTCGGCCTTGCGCTCGGCCTCGAGGGCGCCGCGCACCGCGTCGGGATCAGGCAGGGGTCAGGTCCAGGGTCTGAGTGCCCTTGAACGTGATCGGGCCGGAAAGCCCGGGCGTTGTCGCGCTGCCCGCCGGGATGTTGACCGTGAGCGTCGCGTTGACCGAGCCGGTGGAGTGCGTCTTGACGATGCGGCTCGCGCTGGTGTCGATCCAGGTGGTCGTGTCCGATGTGCTCGTGCCCTTCATGGACAGGGTCTCGGCGCCGGGGGCGCCACCCGCGGGAGCCGGTGTGCCCGCTGCGCCGAGCATCGAGGACAGGTCGATCGTCATGTCGAGGTTGGTGTTCACCTTGCTTTCGACGACGGCAGCCTTGACGCCGCCGACGGTCTCGTCGCGCAGGTAGGTGTTGTTGCTGGTGGCGTGGATCGCGCTGGCGCCGAGCGGATTGGGCACGTCGTAGCTCTTGGTCCACGTGTCGCCGGGCTTCACCGGGTGGTCAGGAAGGATCGCGGACACGACCCCGCCCTGCGTGCCCATCATCCCGGGCAGCGCGGTGCTGCTGCCGAAGGCGTCGCCGTTGACGCTGAGCACGCGTCCGTCTTTGGCGACCTTCATCTCGATCGTCCCACCCGTGTTGGTGGTCGTGGTGTTGGTGGTGCCGTTCATCGACGTCTTGATCGAGACGTTGCTGATGTCGACCGACAGGTCGGCCGTGCCGCTCGAGTCCACCGATTTCACGGTCACGGTCTCCTTCGCGCCCAGGTCCATGTTCAGCGGGATCGACATTCCCGACGCTCCGATCGTGTACTTCATGACCGCGTGGAAGCCGTACTTGAAGGTTTCGCCGGTCTTGTAGGCGAGCGAGATCGACTGCGCCTGAGCCCCGAAGCTCCCGCACGCCGCGACCAGGAAGAAGCCAAGTAAAGCCGCCCGCTTCACGGCCACGAGCCTACGCCGCGCCGCGGGCTTTTTCTCCGTCTTTGGGCGCCTGTTCCGCCGAATCTTTTGAGGCTTGAGCCAAAGCTTGCGGCGGCGCCGCGAGGGGCACGATCTGGCGGAAACGTCGCACCGCTTCCTCCCAGCCGGCCAGCATCTCGGCAGCCCGGCGGCTGCCCGTCCGCTGCAGGTGTTCCTCGACCAGCGCCCTCAGCTCGTTCGCGTCCTCGGGGGGCACCTCGCGCGCGACGACGCTGTCGGGGTTGAGCTGGCGCCAATCGACCAGGTAGGCGGTCCCGCCCGTCATGCCGGCGCCTGCGTTCCATCCCACCGGTCCGAGCGCGACCGCGACGCCTCCGGTCATGTACTCGCAGAAGTGGTCGCCCGCACCCTCCACGACGGCGACCGCGCCGGAGTTGCGGACGCAGAACCGCTCGCCCACGCGCCCGGCAATGAAGAGCCTGCCGCCGGTCGCGCCGTAAGCGATGGTGTTGCCGGCGAGAACCGGGTCGTCCGCGCCATCGCCGGCGAAGGGCCGGATGGCG
>DATKFA010000305.1:0-12697 GCA_035511715.1 Candidatus Acidiferrum sp.
GCCTGGCGGGAGCGGCCGTTGCCGAGCGCGCGTCCAGCTGGGCTCGCCCCCGACAGCTCGGTGTCGCCGAGGGTTGCGGCGACCGACACCAGGTGATCGCCGATGCTCACCGCCAACCGCGAGAGATGTGGCGGGAGCGGATCTGGTCCCATGCCCCAGACGCCGATCATCATCGCCGCGAGCTGGGTCGATTGGATCAGGTCCTGGCTGACGCCGGTCGAGTTCTCACCGTAGAAAACTCGCTCGGCAGCGATCGCGCCAAGCCCGTGCCGCAGCTCGCCTGCCGCCTGGCTGCGGAACTTGGAGAACTCCTCCTCCTTGTCGACTGTGCGGTGGTGGCCCAGCGAGCCGGTGCGCGCCTTGATCGACAGCCGCACCGAAACCTGGTCGGGGAGGAAGTAGCGTGCCGCGACCGCGTGCCCGAGCTCGTGCCGAGCAACCGCAACCCGCTCGCGCTCGGTGTAGACAATCGGGTGAGCGAGACCCGCCTCGATATTGCCCATCGATTCGCGCATGTCGCGCCACGTGAAGGCATCGCGACCATCCTCGAACGCATACATCAGGGCCAGCGACGTGGCCTGCTCGATCATCGCCGGCGAGTAGCCGTCGGTCACGCGGGCAAACTCGTCGCGCCGGGCGGGCGAGTCGAGGTCGGGGTCGTGCTTCTTCTTCGCGAAATAGAGATCGGCGATGTCCTTGCGGTCATCTTTGGTCGGCATGCGGAAGATGATCTGCCGGCCAAATCGCCCAGGCCGAGTCACGGCTTCGTCGAGCACTTGCGGGCGGTTGGTCGCGGCGACGAAGAGGATGTTGTATCGAGGCGCACGAAGGATCGGTATTCGAAGCGAGACGCTCGTCCCGTTCGCCCCAATCCTGCGTGGCAGGAAGATTCCGTCGAGCGACACGTTGACGAATCGCCGCAGGAACTGCTTGAAGAACCCCGGGTTGTCGACCCCATCCATCAGCACCAGCAGGGTGTTGAGGCCGAGCTGGCCACCGCCGAACATCCCGCCCAGGCCGCCGGCTCCGCCGCCGCCACCACCCATTCCTCCTCGGCGAGTGCCCAGCGCGTCGAACTCGTCGATGAAGACGATGCAGCCGCCCCAGCGCTTGGCCCGAGACTTGGCCGCGCGCATGGTCATGAAGACGTTGAGCGCGTCCATCCCGAGGAACATTCCCTGGAACGAGGAGCCCGACGTGATGATGATCGGCACATGCATCGAGGAAGCGATGCCTTTGGCGAGCATCGTCTTGCCGGTGCCCGGAGGTCCCACCATCAAGACGCCGCGCTCGCGTTTGCCGCCGGCCCTGACGTAGTTGCGGCCCTGCTCCATCAGACGCAGGATTCGCCGCATCTCCTCGACGGCGGACTTCTGGCCGCGGACGTCTTCGATCTTCACGCCCCAGTTCGCTTCGCCCGGGTCGATGTAAGTGCGGCCGATGCGACCGTAGATGAAGAACGCGCCGAAAAAAATCATGAAGTTGACGACCATGAGGGCCAGGACATAGAAAAGCTGAGGTAGCACCGCCGCGAGGAAAGCGGGAAGGGCGACGATGGCGTCTCCGGGCGTCAGCCCGAAGAACATGAAGGCGCCGCCGAAGTAGAGGGCGAACAGGACCACGACCCAGAAGACGCGCCGCCAGAAGATGGCGCGGTTCGTTTCGATGGTTCGCTCTTCGACGCTTCCCTCTGGGCCGATTCGCTCGCTGAGGACCAGCCAGCGCTTGAGAAGCGTCAGGATCCCGCGGCAGATGATCATCGCCACGACCGCGTAGACGATCGACCAGACGATTCCCAACTGGAGAGCGATCAGCCCGAATGCGAAGGCCGAAGCGCCAACGAAAAGCGTGAGGATCCAGAAGATGATCACGGCGGGGTCAACTCACTATACGGGGTGGGGTTTCTAAGGAACCACCTCCGAATCCGGTATCCGATGGAGCGAGATCAGGATCACCAATGCGATCCCCATCGCGATCAATACGTCGCCCGGGCTGTACGCCTCGGGCAGTGGTCCGAGCGACAGCCAGTCACCGAGGAAGCCGAGGTGCGTGTCCGGTCCCATCACCGCGTACTGGCCGATATGGCCGCGCTGCGCGAGGACGCCGCCAAGCTGGCGCGCCGCGAGGGTCGCGTCCACCGGCATGCGTCCACCGTTGGCCAGGACGACGATCAGGTTGAGCGCGCCGCCGAGCGTCACCATCCACACGCCGGGCAGCAGGCGCAGGTGCCACACCGTCCACAACACGATCCCGGCCAGGGACACGGCGTAGACGTACTGCGCCCCTTCCATGCGGCTCAGCGGGCTGAAGACCACCACGTAACGCAGGGCCACGGCCGCGACCAGCAGCAGCGGCCAGCGAAATTTCAGCCGGGCGAGGTTGGAGAGGTTGCCGCCGCCCGCGAGTCCGAGCGCCACGCCGAACGCGATCGCGAGCGGCCACAACATGGCTCGCTACTCAGCCGCGAGGCGCGAGGCCGCTCCCGCCAGCACCTTGACGCCGACCGGTAGCGCCGCTTCGTCGATGCGAAACGTGGGGGAGTGATGAGCAGGCGCGACGTCGCCCTCCGGCCGCGCCCCCAACATGAAGTAGCAGCCGGGTATCCGCGTGAGGAACTCCGCAAAGTCGTCGCTGACGGTGAGCGGCCGGCCGAGTCGGCTCGCATTGTCGCCGATGAGCTCCTCGCCGACCTCCATCACGGTGCGTGTGACATTCGGCTCGTTCATCAATGGAACGGTGCCGTGCACAAGCTCGAGATTGGACATGACCTCGAACGCGCCGTCGGTTTCGTGAAGAAGGTCATGGAGCCGGTCGAGCGCTTCCGTCCGCAGTGAATCGTTGAACGTGCGCAGACTCCCCTGGACAAGCACGCCCCGCGGCACGATGTTCCATGCGCCGTCGCTCGCGATGTTGCCGACGGTGGTGTGGCACTGGACGCCGTCGTGCTCGAGGCCTTCGACGACGGTGTGCAGGCGTTCGACGAAAAATGCTTGCGCTGCCAGCACGTTGCCCCGCCTGCCCATCATGCCGCCGTGTCCGCCCGGACCCTTAAACGTGACGTCGAATGCGTCGGAGCCCGACCACATGAGGCCGGGACGAGAGATCACTGTGCCGGACGGTTCGAAGCTGACGATGTGCAGACCGATGACGGCGTCGGGTCGGTGCTCGTCGAGCAGCCCGCGTCCGATCATCGCCTTCGCGCCCTCGACGATCTCCTCGGCGGGCTGGAACACGAAGACGTACTTGCCCTTCACGTCCCAGATCCGGTCGATCAGGGTGCGGACGACGCCGATCATGATCGCCATGTGGGCGTCGTGACCGCACGCATGCATGCGGCCATCGATGCGGGAATGAAAATCGACGCCCGACTCCTCGTTGATCGGAAGGGCGTCGATGTCGGCGCGGAGCATCACGGTCCTGCCCGGTCGACCGGTGTCGAGGACCGCTACTGCGCCGGTCTCGGTCGGCGACTTCTTCAGGTCAAGGCCGAGCTCTCGAAGCCTCTCCGTTAGATATCGGGACGTCTCGTGCTCGCTGAAGCTGACCTCGGGGTGCTTGTGAAAGTACCGCCGGAGATCGACCACGTCGTCGAGCACGGTCTTGCTGGGCAGCGGGGTCGTCGCCTCGTTCTCATTCATGTATGGCGACGAGACTGTAACCGCGAGCCGAGGCGTGCACGAACGTTGCGCCCAAACCGGGCTCGAGCTCGTCCAGACGCCGGCGCAGGGTCAGAAGCGCGGAGTGCACTGTCGAGTGGGCCGCGTTGTGACGGAAGAGCCCGGCCTGGATCAGGTCGCGGGCGGTCGCGGATTTCGAGCCCTGGGCCAGGAAAAGCACGAGTGCCGCCTGCTGCTGCGTGAGACGGACCTCGCGCTCGTCCATGCGCACAACGCGCTGCGTCGGGTCGAACTCCAGGCGCCCGAAGCGGTAGGTGCCCGGCCGCCCGGTGCCTCGCTCGACCAGCCGCGCCGCGAGGTCGGAGTAGATGTGCGCCATCGGCACGTTGCCCTTGACGAAGTAGGAGCTCGCCCCCAGCTCGTACGCGCGACGGATGGAGGCCGAGTTGACCTGGGCCGCCGACAGCACGATCACGGGCAGGCCCGGATGATGCTGCCGTATCCAGGTCAGAAGCTCGAAGCCCGAGTCTTCGTGCTCGTCCAGCACGAGGTCGAGCAGGACGGCGGCGACACGCTCGCGCTCCAGCACCTCGCGCGCCTCCGACACGCCGGCGGCTACCGATGGTCGGTAACCGAGGTCGTGGAGGTCGATGCGGAGCTGCTGCAGCATCGCCGCCTCGTCCTCGACGACCAGCACCGCCGAGCCCAACACGTCGGCCGGTCGGTAGACTTCGAGGCCCGGCGGGAGAGGCGGGAGGCGTACCTCGCGCCTGGGGCCGTCGCCGGTGCCGCGCCTCAAACTGCGGTTTTCCAAGGTCCTAACTACACTATTCTTAACGATAATTGACGACACTAGAACGCCCGAGTACACCGGGCCTGTCGCATACTTTTCGTCGGTCCTGGCGCAGATTGGAAAAACAAAGGGGTAAATTGGGGATGACTTGGCGTTTCAAAATCCAGGGTGTGGTCATCGCGGTTTTGGTCCTCGGCGCACTGGCGCTCGCCGCCGGCGCGACGTGGGTCGACTACTACGACTTCGGCTGGGCCTGGTAGTCAACTAGAACTCGAGTCCCGGCGCTCTCGCGAGCGCCGGATAGCGACCGGGAGGAGAGCGTAGAGGTCCGCCCGGTCGACTGCTTTGCTCATGTATCCGATCACGTCGGGGTCGTCGGTTCCTGACGGAAAGACCGGATAAGCCGTGTAGAAGATCACCGGCACCTTCTGGCCTCGCGCCCGCAGCTCGTTCAGCAGACCCCAGCCGTCCATGGGCTCGGGAAGCATCAGGTCGATGATCGCGACCTCCGGTTTGTCGGCCTGCGCGCGCACCAGCGCCTGGTCCGCATCTTCGGCCATCGAGACCTTGTAGCCGAGCATCTTCAGGTCGGTCTCGAGGATCACCCGCCACGCGCGTTCGTCGTCCACGACCAGGACGGTCGACCCCCGAAGCTCCTCGGGAGTGGGCGCAATTGGCTTCGGAGGTGTGAAGGGCAACGGAATTCTGGCGCAGTATATCCATGCCCTATGGCGCAGACCCGTAGATCCAGGCCCCATCCCTCCAACGCCGCCGTGGTCCGTGCGGCCGCCCGGTCGCTCAACGGCTCCCGGCCTGCGCCCCGAGCTGCCAGCCGCCGCGCTTCCGCCAACGCGCTGATCCACGAGCTGAGCACCTGCGTCACCGAGGCCGACATCGCCCAGGTCCTCTACCGAAGCCTCTCCGTCAGGTTCGGCTACCTATCCGTCAACCTACAGGTCCTGGAGCGCGAGGGTTGGTTCCACTCCCAGGTCGTAGACACGGGCGTTCTCCAGGATGTCCGTCGCCGTCCGCTCCGCGAGTCGCTGTTCGCCCGCTCCTTCGCCAACCCCAGGACGACGATCCTTCCGCTCGAGTCGGACAGCCTGTTGAAAGGCAAGGGCCCCGGCGTGAACGTCAAGAGCCGGGTGGCCATCTGGGTGCCCGTGATGCACCAGGGCGAGCTGTTCGGGAGCGTGATCTACCACACCTCCCGCAAGCGGAGCGTCCCGCCCGCGGAGATCGATTTCCTCGAGGAAGTGCACTCGCGCCTGGGCGTCCTGCTCGCCAATGCCTCCCTCAACGAGCTGACCCGCAACCAGTCCCGCCGCCTGCAGGCGCTGAACAGCATCGCCCGCGCCATGACGTCGACCCTCGACGAGACGAGCGTCCTGGCCGGCCTCTACGACACGCTCCGCGAGCTGCTTCCGGTCGATTCGCTGGACATCGTTGTCCTGCAGGATGGGAGCGACCGCGCCCGCTACCTCCACGCCGCCGCGGACGCCAAGCCGAGCTCGCGCTGGCTGCCGGCGAAATCGCCTGTGGCCGTGACCGCGCGCGAGGTGGCCGGCAAGGGCAAGGCGGCGCTCGTCCACTACCCGCACTCCTCGCTGTGGGTGCCGCTCAACGAGGGTGGTGCGTCGCGCGGAGCAATCGCGATCAAGGCGTCACGGCCCTACTCCTACGAGGATTCGACCGCGGCCTTTCTCGAGCTGGTCTCCGACGAGGTGACGCTCGCCTTGCGCAACGCTCGCAGCTACGAGGCGCTCGAGGATCAGCGCCGGCGCCTCGAGATCGTGAGCGCGATCGGGCGTCGCCTCGCCTCGAGCCTTGACCGCTGGTCCATCATGCGCACGCTTCGCGAGGAGCTGGGTGCGTACCTGAACTTCGACGGCTTCATCCTCGCAGCCATCACGCAGGCAGCCGAAGGGCCCCTGGCAGAGGGCTACCAGTACGTCGGTGGGGTCGAAGAGGTCGTGCCGCCTGTCCCGCTCGCCGTGACCGGTCCGTCGCGCGAGGCCTACGAGTCGGGCAAGCCCGTCCTCGTGCGCAACAACCCGTGGCGACGCACGTTCGAGCAAAAAGGTCTCGAGCGCGAGGTCTGGACCGTGGGCGAGGGTGCGGCGGTATTCGTGTCCGGGCCACCCTCGGAGCGCGGCCGGGTGTCCAGATCCTTCGTCTGGGTCCCGGTTGTGAGCGGCGACCTGATCACCGCGCTGCTATCGCTGCAGTCGTACACGGAGGGCGCCTTCGACGACTGGCACGTCCAGCTGCTCCAGGACATCGCCGCGCACGTGAGCCTGGCCCTGGCCAACGCAGAGCACTTCGCCCAGGCGCAGACCGAGCGGGCGCGTCTCGAAGCGCTCCACCTCTTCGAGATGGGCGTCGCCGCCTCCTCCGACGAGCGCCAGCTTGCGGACGCACTGTTCTCGGTCGTCGCCGACTACCTGGGATCCACGCATATGGTCCTCGCCTACGTCGACGTTGCCGGCCTGGTCGCAGGTTTTGCCGCCGAACGCGACGAGCCCGCGACGCCGATTGGCCCGGTGCCCATCGACTCCGCTCCGTTCTTCCGCCGCATGATCCAGTCCGACGGGGGCGTGATCGACGTCGCCGCCGATGAGCCTTCCGACGCGGGCGGTCCGATCGGCAGCTACATCTTCACCCGCACGCCCAGCCACGCCGTCTGGGCCCCGATCACGCAGGACGACCGCGTCGTCGCCGGCGTCGTCGCGATGCGCAACGACGGCGCCCGCTTTCAGCCCACGCATCTCAAGCTCCTCGAGGCCGCGATGCCGGTCGTGGGCATCGCCCTGCGCACGATGCGCCTCCATCACGCGAACCAGCTTGCGCTCGCCCAGTCCGTGCGTATCCAGGAGCTTGCGGCGCTCGCCGGCCACGAGCTGATGAGCGTCGTGGCCAACATCGCCGACCAGGCCCGGACCATGCTCGAGTGCGCCGGCGCCGTGTGCTGGGCGTTCGACACCGAGGGCCGCGTCACGGCGACGCGCGGAAGCGGCGACGCCGCCGCCGAGGAGGTGCTCGGCTGGGCGGGGCTGAGCAACGATGACCGCGTCGCTCCCGGCGGCATCGTCAGCGGGACAGCGCATGACTACGCGTGGAACCTCGTCCCGCTGTGGTATGGCGACCGCCTGGTCGGCGCGATCGGCGCGGTGCACGCGTCAACGCTGGTCGCCGAACCGAGCGCCGCGGCGCTCGACTTCGCGCGCCACGCGGCGGTCGCGATCGAGAACTCGCGGCTCGTCGCCGAGACCCGTGGCCGCATCCGCACGCTGGAGGCCGTCGCGGCATTCACCGAGCTGACTCCGACCGAACCCGACCGCGCCCGTTCGGAGATGGCCCGCCTCGTCAGCCGCGCGCTCGCCGGCTCGCAGGGCGAGCTCTGGCTCCTGGAGGAAGGCGAGCTCGTGCGCCGATCCGACGACGGTGAGATGGCGCCGCGCGTCCCGGTGAGCGACAGCGCGCAGCTGTTGCGCGCGCTTACCGCTTCGGCCGGCGGCCGCCGGCTGCGCGCGCTCCTCGACCTCGTTGGCGCGCCGCAGGACGCGTTCGCCATCCCGATCCAGGTCGAGGGTCGGTTCGCCGGGCTGCTCGTGGCTCGCATGACCGCGGGCGGAGCCGAGACACGCAGGCTTGCCGCCGTCCTCGCCGGCCAGGCTTCGGTCCTTCTGGGCCAGCTCGAGCTCGTCGATGCCCTCGACCGCGAGCGCCGGATGATGAACGCCATCCTCCGCCACTCGCCGGTCGGCGTGATGCTCGAAGACGCCGCCGGCCGCATCGTCTACGCGAACCCTGAGATCGAGTCCATCTACAGCCTCCAGGCCTCCGAGATGCCCGGCCGCCAGCCTGATGAGGTCTACGCCGCGGCCGGCGCCATCCCGGCCGAGGACGCCGACTCCGACGGGACGCTCGAGCTGCGTATGAAAGACCCCGACCGCACCGTCCACGTTCGGCGCGTCGTCATCCCTGGACTCGAAGGCGAGCCGGCCGGGGTGCTCACCCTGCACGAGGACGTGACAGCCCAGCGCCAGGCGCTGGAGGCGAAGGACCTGATGCTCCGCGCAATCGGCCACGAGGTTCGGAGCCCCGCGGCGGCGATGAAGAACACCCTCGCCGGCATCATGCAGTGGGAAGACACGATCGACGCCACCGGCCGCCGGTCGCTCCTCCAGGAGGCGTACGAGTCGTCGGACCGGCTGCTGAGCCTTGTCGAGAGCCAGCTCATCATCGCCAAGCTCGAGACGAAGCACTTCGAGGCTGTCCCGGAGCCGGTCGACCTTGCGTCCGCACTCGTCGGTGTCATCAACGTCCTCGCCCACCGCTACGCCGAGCGCACCGAGGCGGTGCAGATCGACCTTCCCGAAGGGCTGCCGCAGGCCTTCTGCGAGCCTGCCCACCTCGGCCAGGTGCTGACCAACCTCATCGGCAACGCCCTCGAGTACACGAGCCGGCAGGTGCAGGTCGAGGCGCGCCACGTGCAGCGCGGCTGGCTCGAGATCACGGTCGCGGACAGAGGCCAGGGACTGCCGGCGGCGACGCTTGAAACCGTGTTCGAGAAGACCGGCCCCGCGGGCCGGAGCCGCTCGCAGGGCGGACTCGGCCTCGGCCTCTACCTTTGCCGTCTGGTCGTGGAACGGTCGTTCGGTGGGCGGATCTGGGTGGCCGCCAGCGACCGCCGGGGGACGACTTTCCGCTTCACCGTCCCGGCGAGGATCAAGACGTAGCCCTTCCCGCCGTTACTACACCTATGGACGACGGCCCGATGTGGGTCCGGGTGGGCGGCGGGATGGAATCCGTGCCCGAGCATCAGCGGCACGGGCCTGCGGACGTGGACTTTCCACCGCCGGGCGGACCCTGGAAGCCGCTGCTGCTCAGCGGCCGCCTGGTGGGGTGGGCGGAGGAGTCTGGCCTCAAGGTGGCGCGGCGCTCGGCCGAGCTCGGACAGCGCCTGGTCGACGAGCAGCGCGACTACCTGCTCGGCCGGCTCGGCCACAAGCTGCGGTCTTCGGTGCTGGCGCTGCAGGAGTCGGCGCGCCAGGCCGCGTTCGGGCGGCCCGAGCTGCTCGAAGCGGTCTTCGAGCAGGCGCAGGAGGTGGGACGGCGGGCCGCGGGTCTGGAGGCGGCCGCGATCGAGGCGAAAGACAGCGCTCGCGGTGTGGTGCTCGGAGCGGTGCTGAACCTCGCACTGTCCAGCGCAACCCGCGACGTGCCCGCGGACGCCGTCGTGGTTGGCTCGGAACCGCTCCTGGTCGAGGCGTTCACCCGGGTGCGCGACTGGCTCGGCGATTCGCTCACGGTCTCCGCCGAGCCTGTCGGCTCGTGGTGGAAGGTCCGGATCCAGGCCACCGGTGAGCGCCGGCATCCGGCGGTGCCGGAGCTAGGCGAGCCCCTGGTGCGTCTGATCGTCGACACGCAGCTGGACGGCTGGCTCGACGCGAGCTCGCCCGACGTCGCCGACATCTACCTGCCCGCCTACCGCATGCGCTAATTGGCCGCGGTAACGCGGGTCGTCGCCCCCAACCCCGGTCCTTACACCGGGCCTGGGACGAACACCTGGATCCTCGACGCCGGCCCGGTGGTCATCGTGATCGATCCCGGGCCTGACGACGACTCGCACCTGGCGGCCCTCGAGCGACGACTGGCCGGCAGGACGGTCGGCGTAGTGCTCGTCACCCACTCGCATCCCGATCATCTGCCACTCGCGGAGCGATTCGCGCGACCGCACGAGGCGTCAGTCCTGCGCTATCCGGAGCTCGATGATGGCGACGTCGTGCGCGCCGGCAACCTGAACGTGACCGCCCTCTACACCCCAGGACACAGCGCCGACCATCTGGCGTTCCTGCTCCCCGACGACCGGGCGATCTTCACCGGCGACCTCATCCTCGGACACGGCAGCTCGATGGTCACGTACCCGGAGGGGGACGTCGCAGCGTACCTGCGCTCGCTCGACCGCCTGGCCTCTCTCGAGCCGCGCATTCTCTTTCCCGGTCACTGGGATCCTGTGCCCGACGCGATGGGCAAGATCGCCGAGTACAGGCGGCATCGCCTCGAGCGCGAGGCCCAGATCCTGGCGGAGGTCCGGCGCGGCGAGGGAAGCGCCGCGGGGTTGACGCGTCGCGTCTACGGAGACCTCGACGACAAGCTCATGCTCGCGGCGGAGATGACGCTGCGGGCGCATCTGAAGAAGCTGGTCGACGACGGGCTCGTGCGCGAGGACGGGGAGCTCTTCAAACCGGTCGGTAACCTAGGCGCGTGACCAGCCCCTCCGGCCCTTCGGGCCACCTCCCCACAAGTGGGGAGGACGGCAGGCCGATCCTTTCCCTGTCCGCGCGCGAGCTCGAGGAGTGGTTCGCCGACCACCATGCGCCCTCCTACCGCCGCGACCAGGTGTGGGCGTGGCTCGGGCGTGGGGCGAGCAGCTTCGACGACATGCGCGAGCTGCCCAAGGCGCTCAGGTCCGCGCTGGCCAACGATTTCCGCATGACCTCGCTCACACCGATCGCGGTGTCGCAGGCGGATCGCGGGTTGACCACCAAGACCCTCTACGAGATGGAGGGTGGTCACTCCGTGGAGGCGGTCGTGATGCGCTACACGGACCGCACGACGCTGTGCATCTCTTCGCAGGCTGGGTGCCCCGTGGGCTGTCCCTTCTGCGCCACCGGCAAGTTTCCTTTCGGCCGCAATCTCAAGACGCACGAGATCGTCGAGCAGGCGATCGATGCGCAGCGATTGCTGCTGGGAGAAGCTCGCCGCCTGTCCCACGTTGTTTTCATGGGCATGGGGGAGCCGATGGCCAACTACCACTCGGTCGTCGACGCGGTGCGGCGTCTTGCCGACCCGCAGCTGCTCGGCATCAGCCCGCGGAGGATCGTGGTGTCGACCAGCGGCTTGATCCCGCGCATCGAGCAGCTCGCCGAAGAGAAGATCCCGGTCACGCTCGCGATCTCACTGCATGCCGCCCGAGACGAGCTGCGCGACGTGCTCGTGCCGATCAACCGGAAGTACCCCGTGCACGACCTCGTGGTCGCTGCTCAGGCGTACGGCGTGAGGACCGGACGGCGCGTGAGCTACGAGTGGGTGATGCTCGCGGGCGTGAACGACACTGAGCGGGATGCGCACGAGCTTGGTGCGCTGCTGCGGCGCAAGCTCGCGCACGTCAACCTGATCCCGTTCAACCCGGTCGACGACACGCCCTTCCATGCGCCCGACCGAAGCTCGATCCGCGCCTTCCGCGAGATGGTCGAGGCGCAGGGTCTCAACGTCACGGTGCGCGACACGCGTGGGCGCGAGGCCGACGCGGCGTGCGGGCAGCTGCACGAGCGTGTGATGCGTGGCGCCGCCGCCCAAGTTCTGGCCTGAAGATGCTTTTCGCCGGGACGTCCGGCTTCAGCTATTCGACCTGGAAGGGCAGGTTCTACCCGGCGTCGCTGTCCGGCGCCAAGATGCTCGCCTACTACGCGTCGCGCCTGAACGGGGTCGAGCTCAACGGCAGCTTCTACCGCACGCCGCCGGAGACGGCGATGCAGAAGTGGGCCGGCGACGTCCCGCCTGGCTTTCGGTTCTGCATGAAGGCCAATCGCGGCCTCACCTATTCCGCCGACGCATTCGACCGGGTCGGGCTCGCGCGCATCTTCAGCGAGCGCATCGCTCCGCTGGACCAAAAGCTTGGACCCGTCTTGCTCCAGTTCCCGCCAGTGCGGCAGAAGAACACGAATCTGCTCGATTCACTCCTCACCGCGGTCAGACGGCCGGTGGCCGCGGAGTTTCGGCACGAGTCGTGGTTCGACGATCAGACCTATGAAGTTCTGCGCGAGCACGGCTCCGCGCTGGTGGTCACCGACGAGGCGAAGTGGCCGCGGGCGCCGCTGATCGACCTCGGTCCGATGGCGTACTTCCGTCTGCGGCGCGGCTACACGCGAAAGTCGCTGGAACCCTGGGTGGAGCTGGTGCGGTCGGCGGTCGCGACGCACCAGGAGGTCCACGTCTACTTCAAGCACGACTCGCAGTCGCCTGCGCTGGCGCAGAGGTTGCTGAAGCTCGCCGGAAAAGAATCGGTATCGCGATGACGGCGACCAGCACCATCAGGAGCGAAGCGATCTGCGCCTGGCGCAGCCCGAAGAAGATCTCGGTGTCGAGCCGGTAATAGCTGAGGAAGAAACGCCCCGCCGCGTAGACGGCAAAGTAGACAAGGCCAAGCACGCCGTCCGGCAGCCGCTTCTTCAGGCGCTGTTGAAAAGGAAGAATCGCGCCGAGGATCAGGAGGCACAGC
>DATKFA010000306.1:0-7002 GCA_035511715.1 Candidatus Acidiferrum sp.
GCGGTCGACAGAGAGCTGCGCAAGGTGAGAGCGTGGCGGCCGATGACAGGTTCGAGATCACTCCCGAGCCGTAAACCCAAAGAGCGTCCGAGGTGGTTGCCTCGGGAATCTGGGTGGTACCGCGGGTCTTCACGAAGATTCGTCCCAGGAGATAGCCGCCGGATATCTCTGTGGAGTAACGAGTTGTTCGAAAAAGTAGACCAGAGGGTCAATTTCCCGGAGCTCGAGGTCGAGCTGATGCAGCGCTGGAAGGACGAGAACACCTTCCAGAAGTCGCTCGACCTGCGCGAGGGCAAGACGCGGTTCGTCTTCTACGAGGGCCCGCCGACCGCCAACGGCAAGCCCGCGACGCATCACATCCTCGCGCGCGCTTTCAAGGACCTCTTCGGCCGCTACAAGACGATGAAGGGCTTCTATGTCGAGCGCAAAGCGGGTTGGGACTGCCACGGTCTGCCCGTCGAGATCGAGGTCGAGAAGAAGCTCCACATCTCGGGCAAGTTCGACATCGAGAACAAGATCGGCGTCGAGCGTTTCAACGAGCTGTGCCGCCAGAGCGTCTACGAGTACGTCGAGGACTGGGTTGCCTTCAGCGAGCGCATGGCCTTCTGGCAGGACTACGAGCACGCGTACTGGACGCTGACGTCGGACTACATCCAGTCGGTGTGGTGGGCGCTGAGTGAGATGTGGAAGCAAGACCTCATCTACAGGGGCTTCCGGGTCGCGCCGTACTGCTCGCGCTGCGCCACGCCGCTGTCGAGCCATGAGCTCGCGCAGGGCTACCAGGACAACGTGCCCGACCCGAGCGTCTACGTCAAGTTCCGGCTGAAGAAAGACCCCAAGACGTCGATCCTCGCCTGGACGACCACGCCCTGGACTTTGCCCGGCAACGTGGCCCTCGCGGTCGACAACGACATCGACTACGTCAAGGTGCAGGAGGGCGACGAGTACCTGATCCTCGCCGAGGCCCGCATCCCGATCCTCAAGGAATCGCCGCACGTGGTCGAGCGGATGAAGGGCCGCGACCTGGTCGGTCTCGAGTACGAGCCGCTGTATCCGTATTCGGTTCCCCAGGAGGGCAAGGCGCATTACGTGGTCGACGCGGACTTCGTCTCGACCGAGGAAGGCACCGGCGTCGTCCATACCTCCGCGCTCTATGGCGTCGACGACCTCCGCCTGTGCCAGGAGAAAGGCATCCCGTTCAAGCACACCGTCGGCCTGGACGGAAAGTTCCTGCCCTACGTCGACAGGTTCGCCGGCCTTCACGTCAAAGAGGCCGATCCGCTGATCATCGACGACCTTAAGGCAAGGGGCTTGCTCTATCGGGCCGAGACGATCCTCCACACGTATCCGTTCTGCTGGCGCTGCAAAACTGCGCTGATCTACTACGCGCTCGACGCGTGGTACATCCGAACGACGGCGCGGAAGGACGAGCTGCTCGCCAACAACAACGCGACCAACTGGGTGCCGGAGCACATCAAGACCGGGCGCATGGGCGAGTGGCTCCGCAACAACGTCGACTGGCAGTTCTCGCGCAGCCGCTACTGGGGCACGCCGGTGCCGATCTGGGTTTGCGAGGGCTGCGACGAGAAGCGCATCGTCAGCTCGGCCGCGGAGCTGGGCCTGGAGGACGATGCCGACCTGCACCGTCCGTACATCGACGCCGTGACGCTGAGGTGCGAGCAATGTGGCGGCGACATGAAGCGCGTGCCCGAGGTGCTGGACACGTGGTTCGACTCCGGCTCGATGCCCTTCGCCCAGCGCGGCCATCCGCGCTCCGGCACGGAGATGTTCGTAGAGACCTTTCCCGCGGACTTCATCTCCGAGGCGGTCGACCAGACCCGCGGTTGGTTCTACACGCTGCTCGCCATCTCGACGCTGCTGTTCAAGCAGAACTCCTATCGCAACGTGATCTGCCTCGGCCACGTCGTCGACCCGACCGGCAAGAAGGCCTCCAAATCGCGGGGCAACGTGCTCGACCCGAACTATCTGTTCGGCACGTTCGGCTCGGATGCGGTGCGTTGGTACTTCTACACGTCGACCCAGGTCGGCGAGAACTACCGGACCGGCGACGCGGTGCTCAAGGAGACGCTGCAGCAGTTCTTCATCCCGCTGTGGAACTGCTTCTCGTTCTTCGTCACCTACGCGAGGCTCGACAAGTTCGACCCGTCGCAGCCTGCCGTCCCGCTGGGTGAACGGCACGTGCTCGACCGCTGGCTGCTCTCGAAGGTGTATGGACTCACCAACGACGTCAACGTCGGACTCGACGCGTACGATGCGGTCGAGCCCGCACGGCGCATCCAGCGTTTCGTGGACGACCTGTCCAACTGGTACATCCGCCGATCGCGGCGTCGCTTCTGGAAGTCGCAGTCCGACCGGGACAAGCTGGCCGCGTACCAGACCCTCTACGAAACGCTTCGGGCGGTATCCGGATTGATGGCGCCCTTCGCACCATTCGTCGCGGACGCGATCTACCGCAACCTGTCCGACGGCAAATCGGTCCACCTCTCCGATTTTCCTGAGAACGTCGGCGAGGAGGACTCACAGGTCGAGGCCGACATGGCACGGGCGCGCCACGCCGTGGAGGCCGGGCTTGCCGCTCGCGACGCGGCGCGGCTGAAGGTCAGGCAGCCGCTCGCGGGCATCGCTCTGTCTGGCGATCCGCTTCCCGAGGACATCGCGGCCATAGTGCGCGAGGAGCTGAACGTCAAGGCGCTCACATTCGGGGCGCCTGAGACCAGGCTCGACACCGAGATCACCGAGGACCTCAAGATGGAGGGCTTCGCGCGCGAGGTCGTGCGCGCGATCCAGGAACGGCGCAAGAAGCTCGGCTTCAACGTCGAGGATCGGATCGACACGCGCTATGAGGCGGACGGACTTCTCGCGCGCGCCATCGAGAGGTTCTCCCAGTACATCGAGAGCGAGACGCTTTCCGTTACCCTCGGGCCCGGACGCGACGATGGCTACGACGGCGAGCAGATGATGCTCGAAGGAGAACAGATCTGGATCGGTCTCAAGCGACGCGCATAACCACCGGCCGAATCCTGTTCGTCCTCGTTGCGCTGGGCGTATTCGTGCTCGACCGCATCACGAAGAGCATCGTCTCGGCGCAGGTCGCGTACGGCACCGAGGTCGCGGTGCTCGGCAAGGCAGTCGGCATCACCAACGTTCGCAACTCAGGCGCAGCGTTTGGCTTCGCACCCGCCGGTGCGACGCTCTTCCTGCTGGCGTCGATCATCGTCGCGATCGGCCTGGTCGTCTACGTGGCGCGCAACCCCGGCACCACGTGGAACGACGCGGTGCTGGGCCTGATCCTCGGCGGGACCATTGGCAATGGCTTCGACCGGATCGCCTACGGGACGGTGACCGACTTCATCAACTTCCACTTCTGGCCGGTGTTCAACCTGGCCGATTCGGCGATCTCGATCGGCGTCGTGCTGCTGATCGCGACCTACCTGATACGGAAACCCGCCAGCTGATCGCTTCGGCGACGGCGCCGAGGCTCGACCGATATCTCGCCGACAACGCTCCTGGTCTGTCGCGTTCGGCCGCGGCGAACCTCGTCCGGAGCGGATCGGTTCGCATCAACGGAAAAATCGCGCGGCCTTCCGAGCGGGTGGCGGCCGGAGACGTGATCGAGTACACGATCCCTGACGCTCGACCGGCGGCCAAAGCCTTGGGCGAGGAGATTCCGCTCGAGGTTGTGTTTGAGGACGACGACCTGGTTGTCGTCGACAAGCCGGCGGGCATGGTCGTGCATCCGGCGCCGGGCCATCACAGCGGCACGCTCGTCCACGCGCTTCTGGGCCGCGGCGGCGACTGGTCGACCACCGGGGGCGAGGCGCGGCCCGGGATCGTCCATCGCCTCGACAAGGGAACGTCCGGTCTCATCGTGGCCGCGCGCAACGATGTGGCGCACCGCGACCTCGCCGCGCAGCTGCGAGATCGGACGCTGAGCCGCACGTATCTCGCCATCGCGCGCGGCAGGGTGAAGGACGACGCGGGGGAGCTGGAGGGACCGATCGGCCGCCACCCACGTGAGCGCAAACGGATGGCCGTCGTCGCCGGCGGCCGGTACGCGCGCACGCGCTACCGGGTCATCGAGAGGAAGCGAACCCATACGCTTTTGCGCTGTGAGCTCGACACGGGGCGCACGCACCAGATCCGGGTTCACCTGGCGGCGATGGGTCATCCGGTGGCGGGGGATGCCGAGTACGGCGGACGCGAGCCCGCCGCCGGCCGGCCAATGCTCCACGCTTGGCGGCTGCGGCTGCGCCATCCGACGACCGGAGCGGAGATGAGCTTCGAAGCGCCGCCGCCGGACGATTTCAATGATTTCTGGGCGAGGGTCGAGTGAGACGCGGGCTCCTGATCGTCATCTCCGGGCCGTCGGGCGTCGGCAAGGACACGCTGATCCGTCAACTGCTCGAGCTCGACCCGAACCTGGTCTACTCCGTGTCCGGCACGACGCGCTCGCCGCGGCCCGGAGAGAGGCCCGGAGAGAACTACACCTTCCTCACCCGCGACCAGTTCGACAAGCTCATCGCCCGCGGCGCCTTCCTCGAGCACGCGACCTACAACGGCCACCTCTACGGCACGTTCCACGAACGAGTCGAGGACGAGCGCGACAAAGGCCGCGACGTCGTGCTGAAGATCGACGTGCAGGGTGCTGAGCAGGTGCGGCGGCTGATTCCGGACGCGATCTTCATATTCGTGGTCGCGCCCTCCGAGCGCGAGCTCGAGCGGCGCCAGCAGGAGCGAGGAAGCGAGTCGGCGCAAGACATGGCGGCGCGCAGGCGTATCGGCGAAGACGAGATGAAGTACGCCGCGAAGTACGACCACGTCGTGACCAACGACGACGTCGACCGCGCCGTCGACGAGATCCTCGATCTCGTCCGCAAGGCGCGCGAGCGGCAGACTTAGCCCGAATGGCGAGCAAGCTCGACCAGGTTGGGACTTACTGAATGCCCTTAGATCCGACTCCAGTTCCCGACGAGCTGCGCGGCCTGCGCATCGCACTGCTCGTGTCGGGCGGGATCGCCGCCTACAAGATCGTCGACCTCGCCTCGGCCCTGGCCCAGGCGGGGTGCGAGGCCAGGGTCGCGATGACGCCGTCCGCAATGCGGTTCGTCGGCCCTCCCACCTTCCAGGGCGTCACCGGCAATCCCGTCCTCACGGGCTTGTGGCCGGCGGACGGCATCGCCGAGCCGCACGTCTTCCTCGGCGACTGGGCGCAGCTCATCCTGGTCGCGCCGGCCACGGCGAACCTCATCGGCCGGATCGCGGGCGGACGATCCGACGACATCGTCAGCGCGACCCTGCTCGCCGCCCGCAGCCCCGTAGTGGTCGCGCCCGCGATGAACGACGCGATGTGGGTCAAAGAGGCGGTGCAGGACAACCTCGGGACGCTGCGGCGTCGCGGGTTCACGATCGTCGAGCCGGAGCGCGGTCACCTCGCGAGCGGCCACGAGGGTGCGGGGCGCCTGGCGAGTGCGGCGGCGATCCTCAACGCGATGGTCCACGTCGCGCGGTCGCGGTACGACTACGCGGGGCGCGGTGTGGTCGTCACCGCCGGCGGCACGCGCGAGCCGATCGACCCGGTGCGGTTCATCAGCAACTACTCGAGCGGCAAGATGGGTTTCGCCCTGGCCGCGGCTGCCGCAGACCGCGGGGCGAGGGTCACGCTGATAACGACCGCGAACCATCCCGGGCACCACGGAGTGGAGGTGCAGCGCGTCGACACCTCGGCCGAGATGCTGGCGGAGCTCCGGTCGCAGCTGCGGGACGCGGACCTGCTCTTGATGGCGGCGGCCATCGGCGATTTCCGTCCGGCGAAGACCGTCGACCGCAAGATCCGCCGCGAGGACACGCCTCACCTAAGTCTTGACCTCGAGCCGATCCCCGACCTCATCGCTTCGCTGTCGAGCGAACCCTCGCTGGCTCACGTGTTTCGAATCGCCTTCGCGGCGGAAGACTCCGACCTCGACAAGAAGGCGATCGAGAAGATGAAACGAAAGGGAGTGCAGGGGATCGTCGCCAACGACATCTCGCGGCGCGACATCGGGTTCGGCAGCGACTACAACGCGGGAGTGCTGCTGTTCTCCGACGGCTCGCGGCACGAGCTGGAGAAGGCCACCAAGCGCGAGATGTCCGACCGCATCCTGGACCTGGTCCTGCCCCGCCTGATCTCCCGAGACTGACGTTGGCCCTTTACGCCGAGGTGGCCGTGGAGGCCGCCCGTGGGATCGCCCGCGAGAGCTACACCTACGCCGTCCCCGACGGCATGGACGTCGTGCCGGGGCACCGGGTCACGGTGCCGTTCGGGCGGCGCAACTCATACGGATTCGTGGTCTCGCTCGGCACCGAGGCGCCCGAGGTGGAGACCAAACCGATCGCCACAGCGGGCGATGATCCGCTCCTGCTGCCGCACCAGGTCGAGCTCGCCCGGCTGGTGGCCGACCACTACTGGGTGCCGCTCATCGAGTGCATCCGCGCGATGCTGCCGCCGCGCGTGCGCGGCACCGGGTCTGCCGGGTCGCAGGCGTCGAGCCGCCAGCGGCGGCACACACGGCTGCTGGAGCTCGCGACCGAGCCGGTCCGCCACGAATCCGTCGATCTCACGGACGAGCAGCGCGCGGCGGTCGACCTTATCGCTGCCAACCCTGTGACCCTCCTCCACGGCGTCATCGCGAGCGGGAAGACAGAGGTTTACCTCGCGGCGGCTGAGCAGGCTCTCGCGCAGGGCCTGCGGGTGCTGCTGCTCGTGCCTGACATCTCGTTGACGCCCCAGCTCGTGCAGCGCGTGAGGGCGCGGCTCGATGCGCCCATCGCCGTCCTGCATACCCAGCTGACCGAGCTCGAGCGCGCGCAGCAGTGGTGGCGCACGCGCCGCGGCCAGGCCAAGGTCGTGCTGGGAAGCAGGTCCGCGGTGTTCGCTCCGATACCGCGCCTCGGCCTGATCTGCGTCGACGAGGAAGGTTCGTCGACCTACAAGCAGGACCGCAC
>DATKFA010000307.1:0-2543 GCA_035511715.1 Candidatus Acidiferrum sp.
CGTGGGTCGTGCTGATGCCGATGAAGAGATTCAGCTGGAGGCACACTAGACTGCGACGCCGATGACCATGAAGCCTGAACCCCGCCGTCCAGCTCCGGATTTTGGACGGGTATTGCCGGAACATGCGCAGATCTTCATCGCGATCGCGAACACTCTCCACAGCGAGCCGACCGGTCCCGCCTTCGGGCGTCTCCTGAAAAAGAAACTCGAGGCAGACGATTACGTGCTCCTCGCCCACCTTTTCGAAGAGATGAGCGTTCTCGTGCTGCATCACCTGATCCCGGAAGCGCTGCTGTTTGACGCGTTCGCCTTCGACCTCTACTGGGACGAGCTGAGAGAAGACGTGATGAAGCTCCGCTCACAGACCGGCAACGAAAAGTTCTGCGAGAACTTCGAGCTCGCCGCCGAGCGAGCGCGCGAATACCGCGCCGACCGTCCACCGAAGAGGCGATGGATGCACAGGGGCGAGGGCGATGAGCCCACCGATCCCGAGGGCGGCCTTGGCGCACGCATTCACGACCGGCCCCCTGAGGGAGCACCCTCGAATCCGCTCCCCAGCAAGGCGTCGTCGTAAACCGCAGAGCAGGTCTCGTGCTCGGCGTTCTGCTCAAGGTCGTCGTGAACGCCACGTTCCCTGATGGGCTCAGCACTCTTACGAACCAGCCCCTTACCACCACCTTTTTCCTGAGTCCGTCCGGCAATTACTCCGCGCCTTAGACTCGCGCCATGGAAGTGCACGCCGGCTTTGCCATCCTCGGGCTGCTTCTTTATGCCGTCGTACTGGCGCTGATCGTCTGGGTCTTCTATATCGCTTACCTGCTCACGAGAGCGCTAAGGAAGTACCTACGCAGCTAACCGACATCTAGCTCCGGCTAGACTCGAATCAGTGACGGGTCATATCGCAAGGGTCATGGTGCTCGTCACGATTTTCATCGTCGCTTGCACGTCTCCGAACGCAAGCGCAAGCCCCACTCCGCCGCTCGCTGTGGGCTCCATCACCTGGACCGGTTGCGGCAGCGGATTTCAGTGCGGCAACCTGATGGTCCCGCTCGACTACTCCCAACCCGCTGGACGCAAGGTCAGCCTCGCCCTGATCAAGAAACCGAAGCAAGGCACGCAGCCGCGCATCGGCTCGCTGCTCTACAACCCCGGCGGGCCCGGTGAGTCCGGGGTCGATTACCTGCGCAACGATCCGTCGATCAATGGCCTCAACAAGCGATTCGACATCGTCGCCTGGGATCCTCGCGGCATCGGCGGCAGCACTCGAATCTCATGTGTGGACAACGCCACCCTCGACAAGGACCTCGCGCTCGACGGCGTCCTCGACGATCCAGGTGAAAAGTCGGCCGCGATTCAGGCCGACAAGGATTTCGTCGCCGGTTGTCAGCGTCGCAGCGGGTTTCTTCTTCCCTTCATGGACAGCGCCACGACCGCGAGAGACATGGACCAGATCCGAGCCGCGCTGGGCGACGCCAAGCTGACCTACATAGGCTTCTCGTACGGGACCTTGCTCGGCCAGTGGTACGCGCATCTGTTTCCGACGCACGTGCGGGCGCTATCTCTCGACGGCGTGGTCGACCCGGGCGTTTCGGCGAACGAATCGCAGCTGCGCCAGGTGGTCGGATTCGAGCAGAACCTCCAGGCGTTCCTCGCTGACTGCCGCAGCCGTACGAGCTGCGCGTTCGGCCGGTCGGGCGATCCGGCGGCCAAGCTCAATAACCTCATGGCGCGTCTGGACAGCACTCCTATCAACGTCGGCTCGCGCCAGCTGACGCGCAACCTCGCGATGACCGGGCTGCTGCAGACCCTGTACGACCAGAGCCTGTGGACGTATCTCGACCAGGGCCTGGTGGCGGCGGGGAATGGCGACGGGCGGATCCTGTTGTTCTTTGCCGACTTCTACAACAAACGCAACTCAGACGGAAACTACGACGCCATCCAGAACGGTGGATTCGCGGCGGTGTTCTGCGTGGACTTTCCTTCGCCGTCTGACATCTCCTACTACGACTCGCTCGGGTCGCCCTACCAGAAGGCATCCGCTTTCTTCGGCCAGTGGTTCCAGTACGGCAACCTCCTGTGCGGGGATTGGCCCGTCAAGTTGAAGGGTTCGCACACGCCGCTTCCGATCCAGGGCGGGCCGCCGATCCTCCTCGTGGGCGGAACCAACGACCCCGCGACGCCCTACGTGGACGCTCAGTCCGTCAACCGTCAGATCAGCGGATCGATCCTGCTCACGCGGCAGGGCAACGGCCATACGTCGTACGGCTCGAGCACGTGCTCGCACGACGCCGAGGACGCCTACCTGATCGACCTGACGCTTCCTGCGGCGGGTACGGTCTGTACTAGCTAAGCGACCGAGGCGGCGGCCCGCGCCTTCGCCTTTGTGAAGATGAGCTGGCCGTCTTTGGCGTCGACCTCGATCGCCTCGCCGTCGCCGAATTTGCCCTCGAGGATGCTCATCGCCAGCGGGTCCTGGACCATGCGCTGGATGGCTCGCTTCAGCGGCCGGGCGCCGTACACCGGGTCCCACCCGTGCTCGATCA
>DATKFA010000308.1:0-2979 GCA_035511715.1 Candidatus Acidiferrum sp.
ATCGATGCTCGGACCCGAAGGCCCGCTCGCCGCGGTCATCCCGGGCTATGAGCACCGCGAGTCACAGCTGCAGATGCTGCTCGCCGTCGCCCAGATCCAGGCACGCGGCGGCACGCTCGTCGTCGAGGCGGGGACCGGCACCGGCAAGAGCCTCGCGTACCTCGTGCCGTCGCTCGCGCGCGCCACGAGCCACCGCGAGCGGGTCGTCGTCTCCACCAACACCCACACGCTTCAGGAGCAGCTCATGGACAAGGACCTTCCGGCCTTGCGCGAATGGCTGCCCTGGGCCTTCAAGGCGGTGCTGCTCAAAGGCCGGTCCAACTACATCTCGCTGCGCCGCTGGCGCCGCTACCTCGCAGAGCCCTGCCGGGACCCCGAGGAGCTGATGTTCAAGCTCAAGGTCCTGATCTGGCTGCGCTCGACGGAGAGCGGCGATCGCTCGGAGCTGCGTCTCTACGGCCGCGAGGAGGTGCTCTGGACGAACATCGCGAGCGATCCGCTCGATTGCGTTGGCATCCACTGCACCAAGGAGGACTGCTACGTCCACCGGGCCCGGGCCGAGGCGGAGACTGCCGACCTCGTGGTCGTCAACCACTCGCTGCTCCTCGCCGACGCCGAGGTGGGTGGCGGGTTGCTGCCCGAGTATGACCACCTGGTCATCGACGAGGCTCACCACCTCGAGGAGGCGGCCACGCGCGGGCTGCGCCAGGAAGCCGATGGGCCCGGCCTGATCGCGTTGCTCGAGAGGCTGTCGGGCGGGCTGCTCGGTGACCTGCAGCGCCAGCCTCACCTCGGGGCGTCCGGCGACGCGTTCGGAGAAGCGATGCCGCAAGCGGTGTCGGCGGCCGCGCGTGTGCGTGAGCTGTTCGGGCTCGCCGACGTCTGGGTCGCCGTTCGTCTCGGCGAGGCGGAGCGCCGCGAGGAGTCGGTACGCATCACAGGTCCGGTGCGTGATGAGGACGCCTGGGCGGCCATCCGGCTGAGCGCGGAGAACGCGGTCACATCGCTGACAGCTCTCGACGCCACCCTGCGCAAGGGCGTCGCAGGCGTGCGCGAGTGGCTCGGTGGCGAAGAGCCCGACCAGGGCATCCGCGAGCTGGAGATGATCCGCGGCCGGCTCGAGGCGGCGCTGTCCCTGCTCGACGGGGCGCTGCTTCACCCGGACATGAACCGCGTCTACTGGTTCACCCAGGTGTCGCGCGCGGAAAACCTTCTGCTGCGGGCGGCGCCGATCAACGTCGGCTCGCTGCTGCACGACCGCGTCTACGGGGAGCGCCGCTCGACCGTGTTCACCTCGGCGACTCTGGCCGTGGGCGGAACCTTCGACTATTTCAGCTCTCGCGTCGGGCTGGGTCCCGAGATCGAGGAGATGATCCTGCCTTCGCCGTTCGACTTCTACCGGCAGGCGCTCGTGTGCCTGCCCACTGACATGCCCCTTCCCGAGGACGAGGCTTTCGATGGCGCCGTCGAAAACGTCATTGCCGCGGTCGCACGCCGCGTTGGGGGCCGGACCCTGGCGCTGTTCACATCTCACCGCCAGCTGCGCGACGTCCACGCCGCGCTCAGGCAGCGGGTCGACCTCGATGAGGTCTTGATCCTCGGTCAGGGCATCGACGGCCAGCGCCGCCAGCTGCTCAAGACGTTCGAGGAAGCCGATCGACCGCTGCTGCTTGGGACGTCGACGTTCTGGGAGGGCATCGACATCCCCGGCGAACGGCTGAGCTGCGTCATCGTCGTCCGCCTTCCTTTTCCAGTGCCCAGCGAGCCGGTGTACGCGGCCCGCGCGGAGCTGGTGCGGGATCCGTTCACGCAGCTGGCGCTGCCGCAGGCCGCCCTACGCCTCAAGCAGGGATTCGGGCGCTTGATCCGCCGCTCAACCGACCGAGGTGCGGTCGTCATCCTCGACAACCGGATCCTGGGCCGTGACTACGGCAGGACCTTCCTCCAGGTGCTGCCGCCGGCGTCGCGCTTCGTCGGCCCGGGCGAGGAGGTCGCCGACCGCGTGGGCGCCTGGCTCGAAGGCGTTTGAGCAAGCTTTGTCCTCCCCATTTATGGGGAGGTGTCGGCGAAGCCGACGGAGGGGCGGAATGAGCAAGCTCTTCGTTGTCGGCACTCCCATTGGAAACCTCGAAGACGTCAGCGCGAGGGCGACCCGCATCCTCGGCGATGTCTCGGCGATCGCGGCGGAAGACACGCGAGTCACGGCGCGACTGCTGGCGCGCCACGACATCCGCAAGCCGCTCATCAGCTACCGCGCACCGGTGGAGCGGCGCGGGCTGCCGCGCGTGATGGCGGCGCTCGAAGAGGGCGACGTCGCGCTCGTCAGCGACGCGGGGACGCCGACGATCTCGGATCCAGGCCAGGCTCTGGTCACCGCGGCCTGGGCCGCCGGTCACACCGTCGTGCCAGTTCCCGGTCCGAGCTCGGTGACGGCTGCGCTTTCGATCGCCGGCTACCGCGGACCCGGTTTCACATTCCTTGGCTACCTGCCCCGCAAGCCAGGCGAGATGCGCCGCTTGCTCGGGACGCTGAGCACCGACCCGCGCCCCGCCGTCGCCTTTGAATCGCCGTATCGAATCGGGAAGTCGCTGGCGTTGATCGCGGAATCCCTGCCTGATCGGAGCCTGACGGTGACCCGAGAGCTGACCAAGGTTCACGAAGAGGTGCTGCGCGGAACCGCGGCCGAGGTACTCGCCGCTCTCGGTGACCGTGCGCGCGGCGAGTTTACAGTTGTGATTTCCGGTGCCTGAACGAAGAACTGTCCTCATCGCTCCCGCATGGCCCTACGCCAACGGGCCGCGTCACATCGGCCACGTGGTCGGTTTCGCCGTGCCCGGCGACGTCCTCGCGCGCTTCGAGAGATTGAGGGGATCGCGCGTGCTGATGGCGAGCGGCACCGACGAGCATGGGACCCCGATCACGTACGAGGCGGACAAGAAGGGGATCCCGCCGAAGGAGTTCGCGGACGAGAACAACGCG
>DATKFA010000309.1:0-2342 GCA_035511715.1 Candidatus Acidiferrum sp.
TCGATGGAAGTGAATGCGCTCTTCGTCAACGGCAAGACCATAAAGCCCGCCGCACGGGCATTTGCCGACTTCCTTCTCAGGGAGCTCCGTGCTGCTGGCGAAGGGAGCCCTCCAGGGCAAGGTAGGCGGCGCCTTCGCGTCGTCAGCGACGCAGCACGGCGGCCAGGAGACGACGCTGTTCATCATCATCACCAACCTGCTCCACTTCGGTATGACGGTGGTCGGACTGAACTACGGGTTCACCGGCCAGATGAAAGTTGACGAGATCTCCAGCTGCGCACCTTACGGCGCGACGACGATCGCCAGGCTCAACGCGTAGCGGCAGCCGAGCGAGAACGAGCTTGCCGGCGCCCGGTACCAGCGACGCGCCATCGCGAGACCGCCGCGAAACTCCACGACCGAACGATGCGATCAGAACGCGGCAGGGAGCTGGCCGCGTCAGCCGCGCAATCGAGCGGAACGGGTGCTGCCAGCGTGGAAGAGAAGGCGGAAGACCAGGAGCGCATCGAACAGGCCGAGCACGTTTTGCTCGCCGACCTACGGGTAGCGCGCCGCTCGCTTCGGCTTCAGGGCATGGATCAGCCCCGGCGGTTGCGCGCCTGACGCTGGGGCAAGGATAGCGGACACGGTCGCCACCGTCATGGGATCGTGGAGCTTCATCATCGTCCAGAGCGCGATCCTGTTCGTCTGGATAACCGCCAACCTGGTCGGCGCGATGAGGGGCTGAGACCCCTACCCGTTCATTCTTCTCAATCTCGCGCTTTCGTTCCAGGCGGCCTACGCCGCGCCAGTCATCATGATGAGCCAGAACCGGCAGCAGGACATCGATCGCAAGGCCTCGGAGAACGACAACCGGATCAACGTGAAGGCGAAGTTCGAGATAGAGTTGCTGCATGAGAGGATCGACCAACTGCGCGAGCGCGGGGTCCCGAAGCTAACGTAGGCCGTCAGGACGCTCACCGAGCTGTTGGAGCGGTCGGCGTCAGGTGCACGCGAGGCCGGTGCGGAAGGCGGACGGCCGTCATAACGCGCGGCTATCGACTTCATGGTCTGACGTCATTTCCCATTCGCCGCGCGGAATTCCATACTTCGACGGTACAGTGCTCATCCGGCGCACAACAGCTAAGCGGGAGCTATGCAGATGCGGTCCAGGACGATCGACGTCGACGGCTTGAAGGTCTTCTGCCGTGAAGGCGGCGCGCCTGGCCGAGGCACTTCGACATCGAGATCGACTGCGTCGCAGCAGTCTAGGATTGGGAAACGAGCATGTCTTCAGTGATTTTCGAGGTCCTCCCCAATAAAGAGAACTGGGATAACTACTTCGACAACGCCAAAATGCTGCGCCCCGAGCTGGAGCAGGTCGAGGGCTTCGTCGACAACATCCGCTACAAGAGCCTGATCCGCGAGGGCTGGATCCTTTCGCTTTCGAACTGGCGGGACGAGAAGTCGCTCGTTCGCTGGCGCACCCGCAGGCGCCATCACGAGGTCCAGCAGAAGGGCCGCGACGAAATCCTCGCAGACTATCACCTGCGCGTCGGCCAGATCACTGCCGACAATCAGGTGCCGACGGGGTACGCCCTCGCGGAGCAGAGGCTCGACGAGACCGAAGTTGGAGAGGGAACGACGGTCACGCTGGTCAACGCGACTCGCCCCGCGGAGTGGAAGCAAACCAACAACCCGTACGATTGCGCCGAGTGGCTCGGCCTGAACCCGTGGGCCGCCGACAGTACGTCCTGGGACATCTTCGACGCCTTGCTTACGCCCGGCGACCTGATTCTGCTCATATCCTGGAAGGACGCCGCTGCAGCACAGGCCTACGAGGACGCTGCCACGCTGAATGACAAGGCAAGGGTCCCGGAGAGTGCGGATCGTACGCGACTACGGGAAATACGACCGTCGCGAGGCGCCTCAGTACTACGTGGACGCCACCGGCGGCGAGACCCTCCACGCCTGACACCGCTCCGTCGGTAAGGGCCGGCCGGTCAAATCTGAAAGGAAAGCACGATGACGAATTCGAACGACGATGGTGCTCCCCGCCCACAGGCTGTGGTTGCCGGCGACCTTGACGGCGCTGGCACGCTCAACGGCCGCGCCGGCGCATCGGTGCTCTCGATCGGCGGCTCCGACGGCAGGGGCGGCACGGCGGCTGGGGCGAACCCCTACGAGCTGCTGAGCGCTTCGCTCGCCGCTTGCACAGCGATGACGATACGACTGCAGGCGCGAAAGCGAAAAATCCCACTTTCGCACATCGAGGTAGCCGTGTCGTACCACCATGGCGGGGATGGCGGCCGCGACTCCTTCGAGCGTTCCATCACGCTCGAAGGAAACCTTGCCGACGACGA
>DATKFA010000310.1:0-5514 GCA_035511715.1 Candidatus Acidiferrum sp.
GGCGGGGGTTAGCGGATCGAGGAACCCCTGGGCCACATCGTCCGCGCGCCGGTCGAGCTGGTCGCGCTCCCTGCGCCCGCGGTCGGTGAGATGAATGAACCGGACCCGCCGGTCATGGTCGTCGGCCGTGACGTGTATCAGTCGTTCCCGCTCGAGCGCTCGGAGCACGCGGCTGGCATAACCAGAGTCGATGCCCAGCCGCGCGCGCAGAGACCGGACCTCGGTGCCCTCGAGCCCGATCTCCCAAAGGGCTCGCGACTCGCCCATGGGCCGGCCCCGGCCGAGAAACTGGTCGGTCAGGGCGCCGATTCGCTCGGCGACCGTCCGGTTGAACGACCTGAGCGCCGCGACGGCTTGGTCTGCGATTCTCTGACTTTAGTCAGGGAATGCTGGACCGTCAATGGCTTTGGGCCTTCATCCTCCACCGCACTGGTGCTGCGGGCCGGCCACCGCGTCGTACGCCGCGGCGAGCACGGTCGGGGTGTAGAGCGGGGCGAGCGCGAACGCCGCGATTGTGGCGAGTGCTGAGACGAGGAGCACAGCGATTCTCGGGATGGGACGCCCCACGTGAGAGAAACGTGACCGCTCTCCGGATCGTTACCGGAAGCCCTCGCCCTCAGGCTCGAATAGCACGTCCCCGGCGAGCCGGCGGGCGAAGGAGAGGAAGCCGGTGTGGGCCACCATCCGGTGGGACGGACGCATGCTCCTCCCCCGCACCGTCCACCCCCGCTGCAGCAGCTCGTAAGCCTCGAGCATCCCGAAGCCCTGGAGCTCGCGCAGGCAGTCGAAGAAGCGCTGGACCTGGCTGACGTTCGGGCAGTGCGCGAACACGATCCCGCCGGGCCGGAGCGCGTCCTTGACCCCGGGAGCCGCCTGCCACGGCTCCGCCAGGTCGAGCAGAACGCGGTCCATCTCGCGCTCTTCGAGACCCTGGTAGACGTCGCCCAGCTTCAGCGTGAGGTTGGGCGGGAGCGCACCCAGCGTTTCCACGATCGCGCGCCTGGCCGCCTCCATGAACTCCTCGCGAACCTCATAGCTCACCACCACGCCGTGCTCCCCGACCGCGCGCAGCGCCGCCATAGTCAGAGCCCCAGTCCCGGTGCCTGCTTCCAGCACATGCGCCCCCGGATAGAGGTCGGCGCCGACGACGATCGCTCCTAGGTCCTTGGGGTAGATCGGCTGCGTCTGCCGGCGGCGGCCGGTCACCTGCTCGGCGAACGTGGGCCGAACCGCGAGAAGCCGCGCGCCCATCTGGGTGGTGACGAGGGTGCCCTCCGGGCGCCCGATCAGGTCGTCGTGAAGGATCAGGCCCGAGTGGATCGAATGCCGCTCACCTGTCCGGAGCCGCACGCGGTGCCGCCGGCCGACCTTGTCGACCAGGACGATGACCTCCCCGTCGGCGAGCGGACGGCTCACCTGGCGGAGGGCTTGTGCGCCCGGATGAGGCAGTGCCAGTAGGCGTGCCACAGCTTGCCGTCGCGGCGCGTCGGGTGAAGCTGCTCACGGGCCCCGCCGCCGGCCGACTCGATGATTGCGGCCAGCTCCGCCGCGAGCGGCGGCGCGACCGCCATGTTGGCCATCCACTCCTCGTAGTTCCAGTCGAGCTCGCGGGCGATGGCCGTCTCGACCTGGAAACCCGCGCGCTCGAGTCGAGACACCCACTCGTCGACCGTGAGCGATCGGACGTGCGACGGGTCGCGCCGCAGCTCGACCTCGTGCAGGAGGTCGCGCGCAGGCATCGGCGGCGCGCAGTCGATGAACGCGGCGGCCCGCCCGGGCTTCAGGACGCGAAGCGCCTCGGACATGAACACATCGACGTTTGCGAAATGGTGCGGAGCGGCGCGCACGACGTACAGGTCGAACGTATCGTCGCCAAACGGAAGGCGCTCCGCGTCGCCGATGACCCAGTCGGCGTTGTCGATGCCGCGCTCGGCGGCGATGCGCCGGGCCTGGTCGAGCATCTCGCGCGTGAGGTCCAGACCGGTGACACTGCGCAGGTAGGGCGCGAGCGCGAACGCGGTGTTGCCGGTTCCCGTCGCGACGTCGAGGGCGAGGTCGCCTGGCTGCGGCTGGGCGAGGTCGAGGACCTCTTGCAACCGCTCCGACGACGAGTGGAACGTGGAGCGCGTGTAGTTGGCGGCCACTCGCGAGAACGAGTCGCGGACATCAGGCATCGAACGGAGTCTATTGTTCCCGACGGTGAGCAAAGCGACCGCCCACTGGACCGCCCAGAAGGTCCGTTTCGACGTTCAGTCGGAATCGGGGCACAACGCGGGGGTCGACGAAGGGCCACCCTTCGGCGAGGACCTCGCGATGCGCCCGACCGAGATGCTCCTGGGCGCGCTTGGCGCGTGCACAGGGATCAACGTCGTGCTCCTTTGCAAGAAGTACAAGCAGCCGCTCCGCTCGCTCGACGTCGAGGTCGAGGGCGAGCGCGACGCCGAGTGGCCAAAGGCCTTCAACAAGATCGAGATCACCTTTCACTGCGGATGGGAGGGCGACATCGACAAGAAGATGGTCGAGCAGGCGATCGAGCTCTCGTGCAACCGCTACTGCCCGATCCACGCCACGCTCTCGCGAGGGGTGAAGATCGAGCACCGCCGCAAAGACAGCTAAGACGTAGACGAAGTGGAGCTGTAGGCCGGATTCACTCCGGCCGTCTCTAAGCGTGCATCGCCAAACGCCTCCAGACGTGCTGGCAACGGAGGGGGTCCCGCGGGGGAGGCCTGCCTCCCCCGCGATCTTCAGAGACCCAAATAGAATTAGCCGGAGTTGCTGGACACCTACGTCCCAGTTCTGATCTTCGTCCTGATCGTTTTGGGCTTGATCGGGGCGCTGGTGACCCTGAGCTTCGTGCTCGGCCCGGCCAAGCCTTCCCGGCGCAAGCTCGCTCCCTACGAATCGGGCATCATCCCCGACACGCCCGCGGTGCGTAGGCTGAGCGTGCGCTTCTACCTCACGGCCATGCTGTTCATCATCTTCGACGTAGAGGCCGTCTTCTTCTACCCGTGGGCGGTGCTGCTGCGCCAGCTCAAGTGGTTCGGTCTCATCGAGATGGGGGTGTTCATCGGCATCCTGCTGATCGCCCTCGCCCACATCTGGCGCAAGGGGGGTCTGGATTGGGAATAGAAGCCCTTGCCGAGTCGATGGGAAAGAACATCCTGACGACCACACTCGGAAAGGTCGTGGGATGGGGACGCGGAAACTCGGTGTGGCCCGCGCAGTTCGGCCTCGCCTGCTGCGCCATCGAGATGATCGCCACCGCGACCGCGGGCGTCGACATCGGACGCTTCGGGTCCGAGGCGTTCCGCGCCTCCCCCCGGCAGTCCGACCTCATGATCGTGTCGGGCCGCGTGTCGCAGAAGATGGCGCCGATCCTCCGGACGATCTACGACCAGATGCCAGAGCCGAAGTGGGTCATCTCCATGGGCGCGTGCGCGTCGACCGGCGGAATCTTCAACAACTACGCGCTGCTGCAAGGCGTGGACAAGATTGTGCCGGTCGACGTGTACATCCCGGGCTGCCCGCCTAGGCCCGAAGACCTGCTGAACGCGCTGATGATCCTGCAGGAGCGGATCAAGGCGCAGGGCATCCTGCCGCCGCAGTGATTCCGGAAGCTCTGGTCCTCGCGAAGGGCGTCAGCGCAGGCGACGACTGGGTCACCGTCGACGCCGGGAACATCCACGACGCTCTTGCGGGCCTCAAGGACGACGGCTACCGCCTGCTCACGTTTCTCACGTGCGTCGATCACCTCGCCGACTCGTCGGCCCAATGGCCGGCGCGGTACGAGGTCGTGTATCAGCTGCGCAACCTCGAGACCCGTGGACAGATCCGAGTCCGCGCCTTCATCGGCGGCGATCCGCCGCGCATCGACTCCGTCTCGGACCTGTTTCCGCCTGCGAACTGGGAGGAGCGTGAGACCTACGACATGTTCGGCGTCGTCTTCGACAACCACCCAGACCTGACGCGGATCCTCATGCCCGACGACTGGGTCGGCTACCCGCTCCGCCGCGACTACCCCGTCGGCGGCGAGCCCGTCGAATTTTCCGAGGAGCACGAGCGCTGGCAGACCGCTCCGGACAAGGCGTGACAGACACCGTCGCCCAGGGCGTCACGATCACGAAGACGGGCGAGACCGGCGCGTTCGGCGGCGAGCTGCTGACCGTCAACTTCGGTCCCCATCACCCGTCCACCCACGGTGTGCTTCGTCTCATCGTCGACCTCGACGGCGAGCAGGTCAAACGTCTCAAACCGGTGATCGGCTACCTGCACACCGGTATCGAGAAGCAGATGGAAGCCCTGCGCTGGCAGCAGGGCGTGACTGTCACCGACCGCCACGACTACCTGTCTCCCCCGATCAACAACCTCGCCTACGCGCTCGCGGTCGAGCGCCTGATGGGCGTTGAGGTGCCGCCGCGCGCGAACGTGCTGCGCGTGATCATGTCGGAGCTCACGCGCCTCTCTTCGCACCTGGTGTGGATGGGCACGAGCGGCCTCGAGCTCGGCGCGATGAGCATGCTCATGTACTGCTTCCGCGAGCGGGACACGATCCTCGACATGAACGAAGAGATCTCCGGCTTCCGGATGCACACGTCGTACATCCGGCCGGGCGGCGTAACCGCCGACGCGACGCCTCGCTTCCTCGACATGCTCGACGACTTCACTCACAAGATGCCGGGCAACATCGACGAGTACGAGGCCCTGCTCACCCACAACCCGATCTGGAGGCAGCGCACGATCGGCATCGGCCGTCTCTCGGCCGAGGACGCTAAGGTGCTCGGCGCGACCGGACCGATGCTCCGCGGCTCCGGAGTTGCGTGGGACCTGCGCAGGGCCATGCCCTACTCGGGCTACGAGGACTACGACTTCGAGATCGCGACCTCTGACCTGTGCGACTGCTACGGCCGGTACCTCGTGCGAATCAAGGAGATGCGCGAGGCGGTGAAGATCCTTCGCCAGGCTCTCGACCGTCTCCCCGACGGGCCGGTCAACGTTGACGACCGCAAGATGCTGCCGCCGCCGCGCGAGGAGCTCGAGACCTCGATGGAGGCGGTGATCCACCACTTCAAGCTCTTCACCGAGGGCTACTCCGTCCCGCCTGGTGACGTGTACGTCGCGGTGGAGTCGGGGCGCGGCGAGAACGGCTGCTACATCGTCAGTGACGGCACGCACAAGCCGCGACGGGTGAAGTTCCGCTCCGCGTCATTTGTCAACCTGCAGGCGCTCGAGCAGATGGCCCTGAACCACATGGTCGCCGACATGATCGCGATCATCGGCACCGCCGATACCGTGCTCGGAGACTGCGATCGGTGAGCACGCTTTCCACGCACATCCTGCAAGAGATCAGAGAGCTGCCGGCGAAGTATCCGCAGCCGCGGTCTGCGGTCATGCCGGCTCTCGACCTGGCGCAGGAGGAGCTCGGCTACCTCACGCCTGAGGCGATGACCGAGGTCGCGTCCGCGCTCGAGCTCGACCCGGGCTACGTCGAAGGCGTCGCCACCTTCTACTCGCTTT
>DATKFA010000311.1:0-15505 GCA_035511715.1 Candidatus Acidiferrum sp.
GGACTTTGCACGCGAGAAAGGAATTCGGATCCGGCGCACGAGGTCCTTCAACGCGAGCCCGGAGTTCATCGACGCCCTCGCTCACATCGTTGCGGATGCGCTCGTCCGAGTCGCTTGAGCTGACCGCGTTCCTCGTCCGCGGCGAGCCGATCCCGTATTCGGAGGCGGTCGCGGGCAGGTTTCAACCATTTGGCATCGGCCACCGCTGGGGGCCGCCGTGGAGCACGACGTGGTTTCACGTGACCGGTCGTGTCCCGAAATCGTGGATGGGCATGCGCGTGGCGGCGGTGTTCGACCTCGGCTTCGACGGCCCGACCGGGTTCACGTGCGAGGCGCTGGCGTGGAAGGACGGCAGGCCGTGGCGCGGCGTGGACCCGAATCACCGCTGGCTTCCGATCGACGGCTCCGAGGTCGACTTCTACCTCGAGGCGGCGGCCAACGTCCGCGCCACGGAGTCCGGCGCCGAACCGGCGCCGTCGATGCTCGGGCTTCGGAAGTCGGCTGATCCCGCGTTCGTGCTGCGTCAGGCGGAGCTGGTGCTTCTTGAGGAATCGAACGTCGACGTCGCACCGTTGAACATCGACCCGGCGCATCGCGTCACCGCGGTCGGGCACGCGCACATCGACACGGCGTGGGAGTGGCCACTGCGCGAGGCCAGGCGCAAGGTCGCGCGCAGCTGGTCGACCCAGCTGGAGCTGATGGACGTGTATCCCGACTACGTCTTCGCAGCGTCGCAGCCCGCGCAGTACGAGTGGATGAAGGAGACGTACCCGAGCATCTACGCCCGCATCAAGGAGAAGGTCGGGGCGGGACAGTGGGAGCCGGTCGGCGCCATGTGGGTGGAGGCCGACTGCAACCTCCCGTCGGGGGAGGCTCTGGTCCGTCAGCTCCTTCTTGGCAAACGGTTTTTCATGCGCGAGCTCGGTTACGAGACCGACGTCCTGTGGCTGCCCGACGTGTTCGGGTATCCGGGCAACCTGCCGCAGCTGATCGCGGCGTCGGGGTGCCGCTACTTCCTCACCCAGAAGCTGTCCTGGAACGACACCAACAAGCCCGAGCACCACACGTTCATATGGGAGGGCATCGATGGGACGCGAATCTTCACGCACTTCCCACCCGCGGACACGTACAACGGGAGCTTCGAGCGAGAAGAGCTGGAGCGGAGCGTGCGGAGCTTCAAAGACTCGGCGCGCTCGAACCGGTCTCTCTACCTCTTTGGCTGGGGCGATGGCGGCGGTGGTCCCCAGCCGGAGATGATCGAAGCGGCGCATCGGTTTGGCGTCAAGATGGGCCGCGCCGCCGACTTTTTTGCGGACGCATCCACCGAGGCTCACGACCTCGCCACCGTGTCGGGTGAGCTCTACTTCGAGCTCCACCGCGGGACGTACACGACTCAGTCCCGCACCAAGTGGTGGAACCGCCGCGCCCAGACGGCTCTTCGGGAAGCCGAGATGTGGTCGGTTGCGTCAGGAGAATATCCGCGCGAGGCGCTGGATGCCGCTTGGAAGACGCTGCTGCTCAACCAGTTCCACGATATCCTGCCCGGCTCCAGCATCGACTGGGTATACGCCGAGGCCGAGCCAGACCTGGCAAGGGTCGCCGGCGTCGCGGACCTGATCGCAACCGACGCGACTAAGCGCATCGCCGGCGAAGGTGGGCGCGTCGCCGTCTTCAACCCGACCTCGCATCCACGTGGAGGCGCGCCCTCGTGCGGCTGGGCGGTCATCGAACGGCCGGCCGCGTCCGACCCGTCCTTGGAGAACGAGCTCCTTCGCGTCCAGCTCGGCGAGGAAGGGGTCGTCACCTCCATCTGGGACAAGGAAGCCGGGCGCGAGGTGCTCGGCGGACCGGGCAATGTGCTCGAGCTCCACGACGACAACCCCAGGCGATGGGACGCGTGGGACCTCGACATCGAGCACCGCGAGGCGTTCGTCACTGTCGGTCGCTCGTTTGGCGGGTCGACGGTACGGCAGACGATCTCGCTCGAAGGACGGGTTGTGCGCTTTGACACCGACGTCGACTGGCACGAGCGCCACAAGATCCTCAAGGTCGCGTTCCCGGTGACCGTCACCTCGCGCGAGGCGACGTACGAGATCCAGTTCGGGCATGTGCGACGCCCTACTCACATGGACGACAGCAAGGCCCGGGCGATGTTCGAGGTATGCGCGCAGCGGTGGGCCGACCTCGGGGATGGCGGCTACGGCGTGGCGCTGCTCAACGACTCGAAGCACGGCTACGACATCCACGAGTCGGTGATGCGGCTGTCGCTTCTTCGCGGGCCGACCCACCCCGACCCGACCGCTGACGTCGGGCGCCACCGATTCACGTACGCGCTGATGCCGCATCCGGGTGACTTTCGGGAGGCTGGGGTCATCGAGGCGGCCGAGGACCTGAACTGCGCGCTTCGGATCGTGCCGACCAACCTGCCGCTTGGCGCGTCCCGATCGCTCATCGAGATCGACACGCGACAGGTGATCGTCGAGGCGATCAAGCGCGCCGAGGATTCCGACGCGGTGGTCGTCCGGCTCTACGAGGCGTGGGGAAGGCCGTGTCGCGCGCGCGTCACCACCACCCTGCCGGCGCGGCGCATCACGCTCTGTGACCTGCTCGAACGGGAGATCGCAGAGACGAGCCTCGAGCTTGACCTCACCCCGTTCAAGATCCTGACTCTGAAGCTCGAGCCCTGACCATCCTGCCGGCCTCGACGTCGACACGCGAGACGGTCAGGTACGCGACCCACGCGATGATCACAAGGGTCAGCGCGATCGCGACCCGGCCGCGGCCGAAGTTCAAGCCGCCAAGACTCGGCGGCACGCCCAGCCAGTCCGCGTACGAGGCGCCCAGCGGCCTGGTCAAGATGTACGCCCACCAGAAAGCGACCAGCCAGCTGCGGGACAGGCCCGTTAAGGACGCGCTGCCCGCGCCTACTGATCTCAGCCCGGCCACGCGCTGGGCGACGAGCGGGGTCGCGTACAGCGCTGTGAACAGCAGGCCTGAAACGAACCAGCCGAGGTGCCAGGTGTACGAGCTGAGGTCGCCCAGCGCGGTGCCCATCGCAAACGTCGCCAGGACGGTCGCCCAGTAGAACGCCTCGCGGCGCGGGCTGTTGATGCTGTGGATCGACAGCGTTCGCTCGACGATGTACCAGATCGCAAAGATCGCCGCCAGCGCAACGGCACAGTCGAATGCCGAGGTCGCGTACGGAATGCCCATCTCGATGTGGAGCGCGTCGGCCACCATCGTTCCGAACACCGCGACCATGACCACTGCGAGCCAGTACGCCGGTGCGAAGTACTTGCGCATCGCGAACTGGCACACGAGCGCGATGACGAAGCCGATGAATCCAAGCCCGACTGCCTCGTAGGGGCTGATGGTGTGGACCAGGTAGTCGGACAGCGCCTCGCCCATGGCGGTGCTCAGGATCTTGACCGCCCAGAAGTGGAAGGTGACCGCCGGTACCTTGCGCACCCCATCTGTATAACGGAGGAGGGCGGTGACCCGCCCTCGTGTAGATGAGACCGAGTCGCAGTCTAATCGGCAACCAACGACAATCAGCAGCCCCTGGTCTTAGTGGAATTCCTACATGCGCCAAGCCGTTTCTTCCGGTAACGTTGCCGGCACCGATGCGTAGAACGGTGACTCGCGCCCTCGTCCTTACTCGGCGTCGAGCGATCGACTACGCCCGCTGCGCCAGCTGCTTCTGTAGCTAGCCGCTCTCTCTGACCGCCTCGCGTCTCGTCGACGCGAGCTTGTTTTTGGCATCAGCGAAGAAAGCGGAGGCGCATCCATCTTGGCGAATCTATCGGACGGCGTATCCCTGGGCGATCTCTCGAAGAACGAGTCCATCAAGGCCGGCAGCAACCACCTGCGCGGCCACATCGCGGACGAGCTCGTCGAGGAGTCGCCCGCGTTCGGCGAGGAGTCGGAGCAGCTCCTCAAATTCCATGGCGTCTACCAGCAGGACGACCGCGACAGGCGCAAGGAAGCTCGGGCGCGAGGCCTTGACAAGCACCACCAGCTGATGATCCGAACCCGAATCCCCGGTGGTGTCGTCTCTCCAGAGGCCTACATCGCGCACGACGACATCAGCCAGAGATGGGCCAACGGGACGCTTCGCGTGACGACCCGCCAGGACTTCCAGCTGCATGGCGTGCTGAAGGGCGACCTGAAGAAGTCGATCGCGGCCATCAACCACTCGCTGCTCACGACCCTGGGTGGCTGCGGCGACGTGGAACGCAACATCATGTGCTGCCCGGAACCGCGTTCGGACCCCTTCCACACCGAGGTCGACTCCACGATCAGGGCGCTGGTCTCCGCGCTCACACCTCGCACCGGCGCCTACCACGAGATCTGGCTCGACGGCGAGGTCGTGGATTCCTCCGAGCCTGAGCTCGAGCCCCTCTACGGCGAGCAGTACCTCCCTCGCAAGTTCAAGACCACGGTCGCGTTCGAGGGTGACAACTGCGTCGACGTCTACGCGCACGACCTTGCGCTGGTCGCCATGCGTGGATCGAACGGCGCCGTCCGGGGCTTCAACGTTCTCGTCGGCGGTGGTCTGGGCCGCACGCATCACAAACCCGAGACCTTCGTCGCGGTCGCGCTACCGCTGGCTTTTGTCGGGCCGGACCAGGCGGTCGAAGTCTCGCGCGTGGTGATCGAGGTGCAGCGGGACCACGGCGACCGCACCAACCGCAAGCACGCTCGGCTGAAGTACACGATCGCCGACCGAGGGCTGCCCTGGTTCCGAGCCGAGGTGCAGGCGCGTGTTCCGTTTCGGCTTCAGCCGCCGGAACCGCTGCATTGGCTTCCGGTCGACGACCACCTGGGCTGGCACGAGCAGGGCGACGGCGATCTCTACGTAGGGATCTACGTCGAGAACGGTCGCATCGCCGACGTCGCCGGCGCGCGCTACCGCACCGGCCTTCGCCGAATCGTCGAAGAGATCCGTCCGCAGGTACGGCTGACCGCGCAGCAGAACGTGATCCTGGCCGGAATCTCGCCGTCGCAGCGGGCGCGGGTCGAGGAGCTGATGCGCGAGCACGGGATCGCGACGGTGGAGTCGATACCGCGCGCGATACGGCACTCGATGGCCTGCCCGGCCACACCCACGTGCGGGCTGGCCGTCGCGGAGGCGGAGCGGGCGCTGCCGGGGTTGATCCGGCAGATCGCCGCGCTTCTCGACGGGCTCGGCCTGGCGGAGGAGCGGATCAGCTTTCGCATGAGCGGATGCCCCAACGGCTGCTCCAGACCGTACCTCGGCGACGTCGGTTTCGTGGGCACGACGCTCGGTAAGTACGACGTCATGCTGGCGGGAGACTTCGACGGCACGCGCCTGAACCGGGTCTTCGCGCCGAACGTCCCGATCAGCGAGATCCCCTCGCTGCTGCGGCCCATCTTCATCGAGTTCCGTTCCGGCCGCGGCGCCGGCGAGGGCTTCGGTGACTGGGTCGATCGGGTCGGCTTCGACGTGCTGCGCCAGAAGGTCCAGCAGCCGGCATGAACGAGCGCGAGCCCGAGTCCGTCCTGCGCTGGGCGTACGACAACTTTCCGCGTGTCGCCATCGTGGCCAGCTTCCAGGCCGAGTCGTCGGTGATCATCGACCTCGCGTCGAGGATCCGGCGCGACCTGAACGTGGTCACGCTCGATACCGGCCGGCTGCCGCGCGAGACCCACGACATGATCGCCCGCGTTCGCTCGCGTTACGGGATCGACGCCGAGGTCATCACCCCCGACCCGGTCGAGACCGCCGCGATGGTCGGGGCACACGGCGTCGACCTCTTCTATGAGTCGGTGGAGCTGCGCCGGACGTGCTGCGGCGTGCGCAAGTCACGGCCGCTGGAGCGGGCGCTGCGCGGTTACGACGCCTGGATCACCGGACTGCGGCGGGAGCAGGCGCCGACGCGCGTCACGACTCCGGTCGTGTCGATCGACATGGATCACGCCGGCATCACCAAGGTGGCGCCGCTCGCGACGTGGTCGAAGGCGCAGGTCTGGGGCTACATCCGCGACCACGACCTCCCGTACCACTCGCTCTACGGCCGCGGCTACACGTCGATCGGCTGCGCGCCGTGCACACGCGCGACCAAACCCGGCGAAGACGAACGAGCAGGGCGCTGGTGGTGGGAGCTGGACGGAGTGAAGGAGTGCGGTCTGCACTGGAGCCCTGCGCGCCGATGAGCAAGGTGCTCGCACTTTCCGACAAGCACGCGCTCAGCGTCGAGCGACTCTCAGTGGCCTTCCCGCACGGAGACCGTCTTCTGCTGGCCCTCGAGGGCGCGAGCCTCGAGGTCAAACGCGGGGAGCTGGTCTGCATAGTCGGCGCCTCAGGTTCCGGGAAGAGCACTCTCCTCAACGTCCTCGCGGGGCTCGACAGCCCAAGCTCAGGTCGGGTCCACGTCCATGGTCGCGTCGCGGTCATCTTTCAGGACCCTGCCCTTCTGCCGTGGCTCACCGCGGTGGGAAACGTGGAGCTGGCTCTACGCTTGCGCGGCATCAAGGCCCCGGCGCGTTCTGACCTCGCGCGCGATCTGCTGGCTCGCGTGCACATGACCGGGTTCGAGGAGCGCAGGCCGCACGAGCTGTCGGGTGGGATGAAGCAGCGAGTCGCGCTCGCGAGGGCGCTGGCTCAGGATGCCGACGTCCTGCTCATGGACGAGCCGTTCGGCGCCCTGGACGCAATCAGCCGGGACGTGCTGCACGACGAGGTCGAGCGGATCTGGCGGGAGTGCCGCCTGACGATCCTCTTCGTCACCCACAACGCCCGCGAGGCCGTGCGCCTCGGCGATCGCGTGATGGTGTTCACGAGCCGGCCGGGTCGAGTCGCGCACGAGGTGCCTGTGGACCTGCCCCGGCCGCGCAGGCTCGACTCCCCCGAGCTCGCCGTCATCGCGGGCCGCATCACCGAACGCTTGAAGCATGAGGTGACCAATGGCCGCTGAGCTCGTCACGAGCCTCCGCTCGGCCGACCTGCCGCCGCTCGCATCCCGACCGGCCCGCGGGCCGGCCGCGCGCGTCTGGTCTGGGATCTGGCCGACGATGGGAGCGGTCCTCCTCACCCTGGTCATCTGGCAGCTCGTCGTGTGGTCGGGCTGGAGATCGCAGTCACAGCTGCCAAGTCCGTGGTCTGTGCTGGCTCAGCTGGGGGGCGATCTCCGGCGTGCGGATTTCTACACGGCCGTCGGTGTGACCCTCCGGCGGGCCGCTTTCGGCTACGCGATCGCAGTGACTGTGGGGTTTGTGGTCGCAGTTCTGATCGCGCGGGTCAGGATTCTGCGCAGAGCGGTCGGTTCGCTCCTCGTCGGACTTCAGTCGATGCCTTCGATCGCGTGGTTCCCGCTTGCCGTCTTGCTGCTCGAGCGAAGCGAAGGCGCCGTCACCCTAGTCGTGTTGCTGGGCGCGGCGCCCGCGATCGCGGCGGGACTGTTGACCGGCATCGACCAGGTGCACCCGCAGTTGATTCGGGTCGGCCGGACGATGGGCGCGGATGGCCTGCGCCTGTATCGGCATGTGGTTCTTCCCGCGGCGCTGCCTGCGTTCGTTGGCGGCCTGAAACAGGGATGGGCGTTCGCGTGGCGCAGCCTGATGTCGGCGGAGCTCCTCCTTGCCGCGACCAATCAGACGTCAATCGGCCAGCAGCTGCAGGCAGCGAGAAACCTGCCTGATGCCCGCCAGCTGGTGGCCCTGATGATCGTGATCTTCGTCATCGGAATCGTGGTCGACAGCCTTTTTGGGTCGCTCGACAGGGCTGTCAAACAGCGCTGGGGACTTGGAGGTGAGGGATGAGCAGGGGCTTTGTCGTCTGGTTCACCGGTTTATCGGGTGCGGGCAAGTCGACGATTGCGACTGCGCTGCAGGCGGAGCTGACTCGCCGCGGCCGTCACTCGGAGCTGCTCGACGGCGACGAGGTGCGGACCCACCTCTCGAAAGGACTCGGATTCTCGAAAGAGGACCGCGACACCAACATCCGTCGCATCGGTTACGTGGCGCGGCTGGTCGCGCGCAGCGGAGGCGTCGCCATCACGGCCGCGATCTCGCCGTACCGCGAGGTGCGGGATGAGGTCCGGGCGAAGACGCCGGGGTTTGTCGAGGTCTTCGTCCGAGCTCCGCTCGACACGCTGGTCGAGCGCGACACGAAAGGCCTGTACCGCAAGGCCATCGCCGGCGAGATTTCGAACTTCACCGGGGTCAGCGATCCGTACGAGGAGCCGCTGGCGCCCGAGCTCGTGATCGACACCTCGGCCGAATCCATACCAACGTCGGTGGCGAGGGTCGTCGCTGTGCTCGAGCGGCTGGGTCACCTGCCGCGCGAGGTCATCGATCGCTACCCGTCGGAGGCGGAGCTTCCCGGGTTGCGGGCCGAGGCGAGGTCGCTGCCGCGACTGCAGGTGGGCGCGCGCGAGCTCTCGGATGTCTTCATGCTCGCGACCGGCGCGCTGAGCCCGCTCGATGGCTTCATCGGCCGGGTCGACTACGAGGCGATCGTCGGCGACGGCCGGCTTGCGAACGGCGCGCCGTTCACCATCCCCATCGTCCTGCGGACGGACGAGCGGCCGGCCGCCGATCGCATCGCGCTGTTCATCGGCGACCGTCCGATCGCGATCGTCGACGTGACCGACGTTTTCGAAGGTCACGCCACGCGAGGCTCTCGCGGTTTACGGCACCGACGACGAAAAACATCCAGGCGTCCGGGTGCTCAATGAGTCCGGGCGATGGGTGGTGGGCGGCTCGGTCACCGCGTTGGCGCGCGCGTCGTCGGGCTTTCCGGAGTACGACCTGACGCCCGGGCAGGTGCGGGCAGCGAAAGGGGAGCATGGATGGAAGACCATGGTCGGCTTCCAGACTCGCAATCCGGTCCACCGGGCGCACGAGTACCTGCAGAAGGTCGCCCTCGAGAGCATCGACGGCCTGCTGCTGCACCCTCTGGTCGGCGAGACCAAGAGCGACGACATCCCCGCCGAGGTCCGGATGCGCTGCTACGAAGAGCTGCTTGCGAGCTACTACCCGGCGGATCGCGTCCTTCTGGCGACCAACCCCGCCTGGATGCGCTACGCCGGCCCGAAGGAGGCAGTGTTCCACGCCATCGTGCGGCGCAACTACGGCTGCACGCACTTCATCGTCGGTCGCGACCACGCCGGCGTCGGGAACTACTACGACACGTACGCCGCGCATCGCATCTTCGACCAGTACGCACCAGGCGAGCTGGGCATCGAGATCCTCCGCTTCGAGCACACGTTCTACTGCACGGCATGCGGAGGCATGGCCTCGACCCGAACGTGTCCGCACCCGAGGGAGATGCATCGGACGCTCAGCGGCACGGCCGTGCGCAACCTGCTCGACGAGGGCAGCGACCTGCCGCCCGAGTTCACGCGTCCGGAGGTCGCGCGCGTCCTGCTCGACGCTCAGCGCGCGGAGGCCAGCGCGTGAGGTACTACCCCGTCTTCCTGGACCTCAGCGGCCAGCCGTGCGTGGTGCTCGGCGATAGCGAGCTAGCGCGCGAGAAGGCGGCCGGCCTGCGCGAGGCGGGAGCGGACGTGCGAACGGTGGCATCGGCAGACTACCGGTCGGGGACGCTCGCCGGCGCTCGACTGGTGGTCGACGCCACCGATGATCCGGCCATCAACCGCCTGACGTGGGACGAGTGCGAACGGGCGGGGATCCTGATCAACGTCATCGACCGGCCGGCGCAGTGCCGGTTCATCGCGCCTGCGATCGTGCGCCGCGACCCGGTCGTGGTCGCGATCTCGACGTCGGGCGAGTCTCCATTTCTCGCCTCGGCGCTCCGGGGGCGGATCGAGCGATGGCTGGGCCCCGAGTGGGGGCCGTTCACGGCACTCGTCGGGCGGATCCGCCGTGACCTGCGGGCGCGGGGCATGTCGATCGCCGACCAGACTCGCGTCTACCGGCGCCTTCTTGGCTCAGACGTGCGTACCCTGCTCCGCGCCGGCAGGACCGAGCAGGCCGAGCAGCGCGCCGCGGTGTTGAAGTCGTTGCGACTCGGTCGGGTGGCGCTCGTCGGCGCCGGCCCGGGAGATCCGGAGCTCATCACCGTCAGAGGACGCGAGATGCTGGCGGACGCGGACTACGTGCTCCACGACGCGCTGATCTCGGCGCAGACCCTCGCGTGGTGCGGCCCTCACACCCAGCTGGAAGCCGTGGGCAAGCGCGGCGGTGAGGACAGCACCTCGCAGGACGAGATCACTGGGCGAATGATCGAGCTCGCGCACGCGGGTCACTTCGTCGTGCGGTTGAAAGGCGGCGACCCGTTCCTCTTCGGCCGTGGCGGCGAGGAGCTGCGTGACCTGAGTGAGGCCGGCGTCGACGTCATCGTGGTGCCGGGCGTGACCTCGGCGCTCGCCGCCGGCGCGTCCATTGGAGTCCCGGCGACGCTGCGCGGAGTCGCGTCTTCGCTTGCGATCACCACGGCGCGCGGCAGACCGACGGGCCGGCTTCGCAAGCTCGCCGCGGCCAGCGACACATTGATTGTTCTCATGGCCCGCGCGAATCTCCGCGAGACCGCGGCCGAGATCGCCGAGGCGGTCGGCCCGTCCATGCCGGCGGCGGTGGTGAGCCGAGCGACGTTCGATGACCAGCGCAGCGTGGCGGGCCCCCTGGCCGATATCGCCCGCCTCGCTGACGCGGCGGGACTGTCTGCGCCTGCGACCCTGATCGTCGGCGAAGTCGTCAAGGCGGTTTCCGCCCGGTCTCTGGCAGACCTCGCCACCGGATAGTCCGGCGATCCGCCATTTCGAGGGATCCCGAAAGGCTGATCGTCCGGACGATCCGAGGACGAGAGCGAGCCTGTTCAGGCCGGGACCAGCTCCCACTTCCGCGGCGGGTCCGCGCCGGCGCGCGTGCACGTGATGGCGGCGGCGAGGCACGCGTACTCCAGCGCCTCCCTCAGCTCGTTTTGGTCCATCCGCAGCTGGGGCTGGATGCAGTCGTGGTCGTGCAGCCACGCGAGCAGCGCGGCGCCGAACGCGTCGCCCGCTCCGATGGTGTCGACCACGTGCACCTGCGGAGCCGGGACCCGGATCCGCACCTCGCCGTGCGCACCGAATGCGCCATCCGCGCCGAGGGTGACCACGACGACGCTCACCCCTTCGTCGAGGATCCGTTCAGCCGCCTGCGGGTACTCGACATCGGGGTAGAGCCAGGCGAGGTCGGCGTCGCTCGCCTTGACCAGGCTGCTCTCGGCGATGACGTGTCGCAGGCGTTCGCGATACTCGGACTCCGGCGTCAGTCCGACGCGGACGTTCGGGTCGAGCATCAGCATCCGCTTGCCATGCTCACGATCGGCAAGGGCCTCGAGGGTTTGCGCCATCGGCTCGAGCACAAGGCCCAGCGTGCCGAGGTGGATGGCGCTCACGTCCGGTCCTAGATCGCTCGGGAGCATCTCGGGCGTGAGGTTCGGCGCGGAGGTGCCCTGGATGAGGAACTGGTACTCCGCCAGGCCCTCGCTGTCGACGTCGGCGACCGCGATCGTCGTCTTCTCAGATCCAAAGGTCGCGTACCGCAAGCTCGCCCCGTCTGCCTTCAGCAGGTCGGCGAGCTCCTGGCCGAACTCATCCGTAGATAGGTGCCCGAGGAATGTGGTCGGCACGCCGAGCCGCGCGAGCGCCCGAGCGGTGTTGAATGGGCCGCCGCCAGGTGCCGCGCGCTGCGTACCGTCGTCGTTGTGGATCATGTCGATCAGCGCCTCGCCGCAGACGACGATCAAGGCGCGATCTCACCCGAGCCGCGCGTGATGATCTTCGTCACGACGATGTGCTGCTGGAATGGCGAACGATCACCGTCCAGCCGGCGGAACATGACCTCGGCCGCGGTGCGACCGATGGCGCCGGGGTCCTGCGCGATCACCGTTATTCCGGGCACCAGCAGATCGGCGAGCAGGATGTCGTCAAATCCGACGAGCGCGACCTTCGTGTGCAGCCCCGCGCGGCGCAGCGCACGAAACGCGCCGATGGTGACCAGGTTCTGGCCGGTAAGAAGCGCGGTCGGTCGAGGCTTGAGCGCGAGCAGCGCGGTGGTCGCCGCCTCCGCCTTCTCGATTCCGCGCAGGTCGAGCCGCACCAGCCGTTCGTCGAATGCGATGCGAAGGGCCGTCAGCTCTTCCTTGTAGCCGCGCAGGCGTTCCGCGGCGGTCGAGATGGTGCGCAGGTCGCCGAGGAACGCGATGCGTTTGTGTCCATGGCTTGCAAGGTGCTTCACGCCGCGCCGCACTCCGGCTGCGTTGTCGGTCAGCACCGTGTCGGCGTCGAGAAAACCGGGCGGCCGGTCGACGAATACGATGGCGGTGCCGGCCTTGCGCTCGGCGAGCAGGTAGCTGTGGTCATGACCCGCGGGCTGGATGATCAGGCCGTCGACGCGTCGCGACCCGAATGCGCGTACGAGCCTGCGCTCGCGTGACTCATCTTCGTCCGAGCTGCCGGCGAGCACGAGGACTCCCCGCTCCACCGCGACGTCTTCGATCGAGCGGTGAAGGGCGGACGAAAACGGGTTGGCGACGTCCTCGAGGACGACGCCGATCGTCGCGCTCCGGCCGTCCGACCGGCGCAGGCTGCTGGCCGTCAGGTTGTGCCTGTAGTCGAGTCGCTCGGAGGCGGACATGACGCGTCTGGCGAGCGCGGGGGAGACGCCTGGCTCGCGGTTGACCACGCGCGACACGGTCTTGATGCTGACCTTTGCGAGCGCCGCCACCTCCCGCATCGTGGGTCGCGACCTGTCAGCGGTGTCTCGTGTCAACGTTGACCTCCGAGGTCTGAACATTGGCGCAGGCGCGCGCGCGGGGAATTCTCCTGTTGCAGTCTAACCCGACCTGTGTTATATCTGACAACGTTGTCTTTTGACAACGTTGTCATTTCTAAGCGGATGCCCGCGCGGCCAGCCGCGCAAGAAAAGAGGTGACCGATATGGGGGACAGGAAGTCGGGATTCAGCCGAGGGCACAGGGCCCTCATCATTCTCGGTCTCGCAGGCGCGCTGCTGGCCGGGGCATGTTCAGGAGGCGCCGGCGGGGGCGGGGGTGGCGCGGGAACGACGACGGTAACGGTCGGCTCTGTCGACAACCCCTCGATGACTGATCTAAAGAAGCTTGTTCCAGACTTCGAGAGCGCGAACTCCGGGATCAAGGTCAACATCGTGACCCTGCCGGAAGACCAGATCCGGCAGCAGGTGACCCAGGACGTCGCGACTCAGAGCGGACGCTTCGACCTGTTCACCATTGGCACCTACGAAGTTCCACTCTGGGCCAAGCTGGGCTGGCTTCAGGACCTGAGCCCGTACATCGCCAAGGACTCCAGCTACGCGCCCGACGACCTCATCCCCGGCATCAAGACAGCGGTCACCTACAACAACGACCTCTACGCGGTGCCGTTCTACGGTGAGTCGTCGATGCTGATGTACCGCAAGGACATGCTCGCGGCCAAGGGCATCACGATGCCCGACCACCCGACATGGGACCAGGTGGCGGCCGCCGCGAGGGCGGTCAACAGCTCCAGCGTCAACGGCATCTGCCTGCGAGGGCTCCCCGGTTGGGGTGAGCAGCTCGCACCGCTGGACACTGTGGTCAACACGTTCGGCGGACGCTGGTTTGATCCCAGCTGGAACGCCCAGCTCACGTCGCCCCAGTGGAAGCAGGCACTGACCTTCTACGTCAACCTGCTTCACGACGCAGGCGAGCCGGGGGCCGGCAGCTCGGGATTCACCGAGTGCCTCAACGCCTACAACAACGGCAAGGTGGCGATGTGGTACGACGCCACGGTTGCCGCGAGCTTCTTCACGGGCGACGCGGCCAAGAACTCTGGCTACGCCTTCGCACCGACCAAGACGAAGGACTGGTCGGGTTGGCTATGGTCGTGGACGCTGGCCATGGGCTCCGCCAGCACGAAGAAGGACGCCGCCTGGAAGTTCATGGACTGGGCAACCTCCAAGGCGTACGCCAAGCTGGTCGGGTCCAAGCTGGGCTGGGCCCGCGTGGCGCCTGGAACCCGTCAGTCGACCTACACGATCCCTGAATACCAGGCGGCCTCGCAGGGCTTCGCGCAGGTCACGCTCGACTCGATCGCCCACGCCGATGTCACACACCCGACCGTCGACCCCGTCCCCTACATAGGGATCCAGTACGTGGACATCACGGAATTCCAACAGCTCGGTGACCAGGTGTCACAGGAGTTTGCCAAGGTGATCGCCGGCACCGAATCCGTGGACGCCGCGCTGCAAAAGGCACAGGCCCTGGCAGCCGCGGCCGGCAAGAACTACCAGAAATAGGCTTTGATCTCGATGCGAGATCGCAATAAGTGAAGACTGGAGCTTCGATCCTCCGTTCGGTCCCAGGCAGCGGAGGCGGTCGGGTCGGACCCGCCGCCTCCGTGAGCCGGCGCGAGGCGTGGGCGCGCCGTTTGCCGCTCCTGCCCGCGTTCGTCTACGTCTTCCTTGTCACGCAGATTCCGTTCGCGCTGACCGTCTACTACAGCTTTTTCTCGTGGAATCTGCTCAAGCCCGGAAGCTTCCGATTTGCAGGTCTGGCCAACTACGCAAACCTGCTCACCGACGACAGCGTGCGCAATGCGGTGTGGAACACGGTCCTGCTCACCGTTTGCGTGATCACGATCTCGGTCGTCCTCGGCACAGCCGTGGCCATGATCCTGAACTCGGAGGTCTTCGGCAAGGGCCTGATGCGGACGCTGATGATCGCGCCTTTCCTGATCATGCCCACCGCAAGCGCGTTGATCTGGAAGCACACCCTCCTCAACCCGCTGTATGGCCTGATCCCCTACCTGCTGAAGCCGTTCGGTCTGGGTCGGGTGGACTGGGTGGGCCAGTTCCCGATGGTGACGGTTGTGACCGTCGAGGTCTGGCGCTGGACGCCGTTCATGATGCTGATCATCCTGGCCGGCCTGCAGTCACAGAACCCGGAAGTGCTGGAGGCGGCGCGCGTCGACGGCGCGAACGCCCTGCAGTCTTTTCGGCGCATCACGCTTCCCCTGGTGCGGCCGTTCATCGAGCTGGGCGCACTGCTGGGATCGCTCTTCGTCGTCCAGACCTATGACTCGATCTACATGCTCACCTACGGCGGCCCGGGTCAGGACACGACCAACATTCCGTTCTTGCTTTACATCGTTGCGTTTCAGGGTTACAGCATCGGGCAGGCGTCGGCCATCGGCGTGGTGGCGGTGATCATCACCATCATCGTCGCGACTTTTGCGCTGCGAACCCTGTTCTCGATCTTCCAGGTGGAGGCCAGGCGATGAGGGTCGCCCAGGCCTCGCTTCGGAACAAGGTCATCCTGTCGGTCGTCGGCTGGGGGGTCGTGTTCGTCTTTTTCTTCCCAGTTCTGTGGATGTGGTTGGAGGGCCTCAAGACCGAGCCGCAGGCGGCCAGCTCGCCGCCGACGCTTTTCTTCATCCCCACGCTGTCCTCATTCCAGGAAGTGCTCTCAGGTGACTTTCCGCCGTACTTCATCAACTCCGCGTTCGCCAGCATCGGGTCGACGTTTCTCGTCCTGGTGC